>CAZBNU010000132.1:9283-11163 GCA_964493075.1 uncultured Nitrospirales bacterium
CCCCTTACCCGAAGACACCCACATCATCGCCTCCGGTGCCAGCTGCCGCCACCAGATTACCCACATCACCGATCGGCCTGCGTTGCATTTCGCAGAAGTGATTGCAGACGCATTACTACAAACAGGAAAGCCAAAATCATCATGAGGATACTATGTTATAATTACCCATGGAGTTTGTATGCGAAAGCTTAGCATTTACATAGACACTTCGGTTGTAGGCGGGTGTTTGGATAAAGAATATGAGCAGGAAAGTTTAGCTTTGTTTGAGATGGCCCGAAAGGGCGATATCATATTTGTTGTTTCTGATGTGGTATTGGATGAACTGGATAAGGCGCCTCAGCCTGTTCAAGAAATCCTTACTCTTCTTCCCAGCCATGCCCAGAAACTGGTTGAAAGTGACTATGAAAGTGAAAATCTCTGCGAGAAATATCTTGATGCCGGGGTTGTTGGTCCTGCTTCTTATAATGATGCACACCATGTTGCCATAGCGACGGTAGAGCGTACAGATATGATTGTAAGTTGGAATTTCAGACATATTGTCCATTTTGACAAAATCCGGGGTTTTAATGCCGTAAACATCAGGGAGGGCTACCCGTTAATAGAAATTCGATCACCAAAGGAGGTTGTTTAGTGATGGCAGACAAAATAGTTATTGATTGTGTTGAAATGAAAAACCGCATACAAGCCGAGTTACTACAGGAATATGCGGGATTAAGCATGGAAGAGGAGCGGCTGGCGAGACGGAGGAAGTTGATGACTTCCGACAGCCTTGCTGCACGACTATGGCGAAGCGGCCATGAACAGCACTCAGCGACGTTAGCCATGCGTGAAGATACGGGCGCATATCCTTTGAATGAAAAGCAGCAGTAAATACTGTAAAAAAAGGATGGTAAGCACGTGTGGTGGAAAAGCGATATAACCGGGTACATGTTAAGTATGACTACAATGCTCTTGTTCGTTTTTATAGGTGTGGGCTTTGTGACGAGTATTTCCGCAACGGCTGAAAGTGACTTTCCCCCAGTTGACCAGCTTGCCGAGATCACCTATCTGCCTGATCCGTTCCTGTTTCAGGATGGTGCGCGTGTCGCAACGCCCGAGGAATGGCGGAAGCGGCGCGAGGAAATCGTTGCCCTTGTTGAATATTATGAATACGGTCTCATGCCTCCGTCGCCGGGCAATATAACGGCGGAAGAGATGTCTTCCGAAACGGTATTTGACGGAAAGGCACTGCTGCGGCGGGCGGTGCTCACAATGGGGCCGGAACAAAAATTCAAAATGACTGTTGCCCT
The DNA here is from genome assembly GCA_964493075.1 of uncultured Nitrospirales bacterium. Taxonomy (GTDB): domain Bacteria; phylum Hydrogenedentota; class Hydrogenedentia; order Hydrogenedentales; family CAITNO01; genus SLFT01. The sequence goes on from CAZBNU010000132.1 coordinate 10,573, forward strand.
TTATGTTCCTGTAGATGCCTCAACGCCGTTGCCGGTATTGTCGGCAATAGAACCGGTCTGGGATGAGGGGTTGCGTTCCGTGGCGGCAAAGGCAGTGGACCGGGGATATATTTTTGCCGGTTATGACAAACATGAACTGGACGAGGACAATGAAGACCGGTCGGATGGGGTGCATCCCCTGTATCCCGAATATGACTGGGCAACGTTGGCAGCCTGGGCGTGGGGAGCGATGCGGCTGGTTGATTATCTGTATACGCAGGATATTGTGGACAAGGAAAAGATTGCGCTGACGGGGCATTCCCGCGCAGGCAAGACGGCCCTGCTTGCCGCCGCGCTTGATGAGCGGATTGCTCTTGTCGCACCCCATGGTTCCGGTGCGGGCGGCGCAGGCTGTTTTCGCTTAGAAGGACACGGTGTTGAGACGCTTTCCATGATTACCCAGCCATCACGGTTTCATTACTGGTTTCATCCACGGTTCCGGCAATTTGCCCGCAAGGAAACGCGCCTTCCCTTTGACCAGCATTTCATGAAGGCACTGATTGCCCCCCGTGTTCTGGTGTGCATGGAAGGACTGGACGACCTGTGGGCAAA
>CAZBNU010000133.1:0-11133 GCA_964493075.1 uncultured Nitrospirales bacterium
TGCCAGCTATTTTCAAGCCCTTCGGCATCCACGAATTTTAGACTGTGCTTGCCAACTGCTGCGGTTTCGTCGGTAACCGTCAAATGGGCTGCGTCTCCAATACTGCAACTGCCGTTTCGAGGCGCCTCATCCGGAACATCCGCCTCGAAGTTTTCATTAATCTCCGCCAGACCGACTTGTGTTGAAGGCGGTTTGGCAAGACTGGTATCCACAGAAGCACGTTCTATGGTTTCGGGCAGGCCGCTCCATTCCGGTTCGCCGTACAAACCGACTTTTGACGTGTCAATATCCTTAAACCCCAGCTCGTAGGCTGGAGAACCTGGCTTGAGGCGCAAGTCGTAGTTAGCGCTATCCTCGAACAAAGGATCGGCAATCACGGAATGGGTATCATAGCCGCGTTCCTGCCATTCCTTGAAAGTCCAGTCTGCAAAGTCCAGGTCGCTGCCGGTGGTAACATCCCAATACAAGTTGTAATCCATTTTGTAGTTGCCGTTACGCCAGCTTTTGCCCAGAGGCATGCCGTTATCGGTCAGGATGATGTTACGTTCCAGTATAAAGGAAATATGGTCTTCTTCACGGGAACGAATCACCTGCCCTTCTTTGGAGAATGCCAGGATATTGTTTCGCAGTATATTTTCCTTGCCGTAGTGTTGATGGTAGCCGCCGGTCTTCGTGTTGTAGACGATGTTGTTTTCCATAACGATGCCGGTGCTGCCTTCGTCGTTATACAAGCCCCAACCGCCGTAGGCATAGGAATACACGTCGTGCATCACGTTGTTGCACAGCCGCGTCCCGGGCGCCAGACCAAGGGTGTAAATCGTGCCCATATCGCTGAGTACGCCCTTGCCGAGGTTGTGGATATGGCAATACTCCACCACGTTATGATGGGCGGTACTCTCAGCATAGCCCCAACTCCAGCCGATGGCGATACCGGTGTAATAAAAGTCGCTAATGTCGCAGTGGCTGATGGTGTTGTAACTGGCCCTGCCTATCCAGACCCCGTGCCCGGCGGGAAATACATGGCCGCCATCGTGAATCCAGGAGTTGTCCACCAGAATATGCTCCACAGCACAGGCGATGTTTTCAGGGGTACTTGTTTCCCCGATTCTGATACCGCCTGTGCCCAGGTCGTGCAAATGGCATTGTTTAACCTGATTGTTCTGGGAACCCTGCCGAAACCACAGGGCATAAGTGCCTGTATGAGCAATTTCACATTCTTCAAAGGTAATATTACGAGCGCCGGTGAGCATTACAGTAGCATCATTTTGAAAAGCCGCACCCTGTCCATCGTTGACAGCCGTTTTTTCCATCAGCCAGTCGGCATGTTGAAACGATAAACCCTTGAACGTGATGTGCTCCACACAGTTTTCCGAATCCTTGTCCCAGTCAGCCCGCAGCAATAGCCCCAGTTTAGGCGCAACAACATGTACATTGCTCATATCCTCACCTTCGAGTGGCCAGTAGTAACAAATACCGGTTTTGGGATCGAGATACCACTCTCCCGGACTATCCAGGGCTTCCCGGTAATTCTCGATGTGATAACGCTCGTTCTTTTCCCACCAACTCATGGGCCAGGCGCTGCCCGCAAGAAAACGCACGATATTCTCTTTATCGTCAATCTCTTGAATCCAATGCAGGGATGATGTCCAGGAATGATAAGCAAACACATTTACTTCTTCGAGATTAGGCCAATGAACAATATCGCCTGGTACAAAGCGAAATCCGATTTTGGTGGAAGGATCGCGTCGCGCTTCATCACGATTGCCCAGGGGTTTAATTGGGCCATCGGTGCGCAGATAACCCACGTTGGGCGTGCGTGCCCGTGTGGCGCGGCGGCCATCTACAAACAACTGGTGAAAATACAAACTGCCTTCGCTTACTTCCGGGACCCGGACTTTCCATATCGTCCCTTCGCCTTTTGTCCAGCCTGAAATAACCCTGCCACCGGAAAAGACAGGTTTGGAATCAGGAGCAGCCATGTAGGTTATCGGACAAGTCGCAGTACCGGAATCTTCCGGCGTAAATGCTACCGGCTCCTCCAACGCATATACCCCATCGGCAATGAGAACTGTTACCGGCTCCACCAACGGGGATGCGGCCTTCAGTTTCCGGATGGCGTCACGCGCTCCTGCCAACGATGCCAATGGCCCATCCGTTCCGTCGGGAGAAGGACTGCTCAACGTGCCCGACCAGATATCCTTGCCGTCAGTGGAAACGTATCGGGTTACCGCCCAACTCTGGATAGCAAAAAACAGCAGTCCAATAATGAAGAGCCTCTGCAGAACGAATATAACTTTTTTATTGTGCATCACTATTCCTTTCAGGAATTATTAAAAAACAGTCTATTGATAGATGGGCGCAAAATGACTGTTCAATACTTTCTATCACCAATGCAATTATGAACAACTGTTAGGGAAGAATCTCAACCTTCTTTTCCGTCACACCATCTTCGGGTGGTCCATAACGCACCATAGCGAAAACCTTGCTGAGTAGGGCGCTTTTTTTCAATATCGGTTCAACGACCATGAGCAGCTTATCTGCGTCAGGGCCATAACAATAGAAACAGCCATGAGAACCATCAACGGCAATTTCATTTCCATCATACTCACCGACGCCGGCGGCTTTGATGGCATTTTCAATTTCCTCTTCCAGTTTAAAAAAAGGCGCGAGGTCCTCCTGTCCATAGTTGAAATCCACTATTACCGCCTGATCTGTTGCATCATGAGCAGACGACTTTTCTTTGACTGCCTGAACCGGTGCTTCCGGAACTTCCGGTTTGTCTTTGCTTTTACTGAATAGCTTGCCTAGTAGACCCATCTGTTTTTCCTTCTACTTGTGTGAATAGTTAATATCCCATCGCACAGCCGTCTTTACGTGGATCGGAACCGCCAAAATACCGACGCGGGTCTTCCTCGCGCCAGATGCTTTGATAGCCGCCAAATGTATCTTCGGAGTTGCTGATATGATGCCCCTTCTTTGCAAGTTCTCCCCGCGTTTCGTCAGGAATAAAGGGTTCACAAATCACCGTGCCCGGCGCAGTGGCCACTTTGCCCTGTGGCGAGGAACCACCAGTATGTTCTATTCGCGGCTGCTCCCCGGCTTGTTGTGGCGACATTCCGAAGTCCAGCATATTCATTAACACCTGTACATGTCCCTGCGGTTGGAAATCGCCGCCCATGACGCCAAAGGAAAGCAGGGGACGTCTTTCCCGGGTTACAAATGCGGGTATTATTGTATGGAATGGGCGTTTGTGAGGTTCAAGACAGTTAAAATGATTTGGATCGAGACTGAATGAGGTGCCTCGGTTTTGCAGGGGGAAGCCCAACCCTTCCGGCGCCAGATGCGACCCCCAGCCGTGATAAATACTCTGGATAAGGGAGACCATATTGCCGTCCTTGTCGGCAGCAGTCAGATAAACCGTATCCTTGCCCGTGGGATCGCCGGGGGCCACTGCTGCGGCAGCACGTTTGGGATCAATTAGTGTAGCCCGATCCCGTCCGTATTCCTTGGAAATGAGTTGTTCCAGCGGCACAGCCGCGAAATCCATGTCAGCATAATATCGTGCCCGGTCCTCCCATACGAGTTTCTTGGCCTCAATAAACAGGTGAAGTTGCTCTGCGGAATTGGGTTTCATGGTGCCGATATCAAAGGTTTCCAGCATGTTGAGCATTTGCAGCACACTGATGCCCTGACCGTTTGGCGGCAGTTCCCATACATCAAAGCCGCGGTAATTGGTACTAACCGGATCTACCCATGTAGCCTTATGCTCCTGAAAGTCGCGCAGGGAAAAATAGCCGCCTTGCGCCCTTGAAAATGCGACAATACGTTCGGCAGGTTCGCCCTTATAAAACGCCTCGAATCCGTCACGGGCAAGTACCTGATAAAAGGACCCCATATCCGGGTTTTTGAACAGGTCGCCATAATGTGGGACACGTCCGTCAATGGTGAAGGTATCCGCCAGTGTGGGAAATTGGGAAGGCACAAAACGCCAGCCGTCTGCGATGATAGAGGAAACGGGAAACCCCTCAAAGGCATAACGGATGGGCCATTCCAGAAGCGATGCGGCCTTTAGGGTTCCAAACCGTTCAGCCAGCGCCTGCCAGCCACTCACGCAACCGGGCACACTCCATGAAAAGGGACTGTGAGCAGGAATACTTTCCAAACCATGTTTCTTTACTTCGTCAAGATTCCAGGCATACGGAGAACGGCCACTGGCGTTCAGGCCAAAAAGTTTCTGTTCTTTCTCTATCCAGAGTATGGCGAATAAATCGCCGCCGGGACCACAACTCATCGGTTCCACCAGCCCGAGCATGGCATTGGCGCAGATGGCGGCATCAATGGCATTGCCGCCCGACTGCAACACGGACAATCCAGCCATGCTCGCAAGGGGCTGACTGGTGCAGACAATACCGTTGCAGCATGTAACCGTGGAACGATTCTGGTTTCGGTGCAACACCTGTTCCCGGTTGTAACGGTTTGTTGTTTCTTCATTTTCCTTTGCTGCAGTTGCCTGTTTACTTCCATTCCAGGTTGCAGCCAGGGAGGCAGCCCCAATACTGGCAAGAAAGTCACGACGTTTCATGGCAAATAATTCTCCAGATAATCAGGTTCAGTATAGTCCGCACGTTCATTATAGTAGCAGGAGTCTGACGATGAATCAACATGCGGGCAATACTGGAAAGCACCCTCCCGGACGGCAAAACCGCGCAAAACGGGGCATTATCGGGCAATTTTGAAGGGTGGGGAATGGACACCGGCGGGATTCCTGAAATATCAGAAAAACCTTGCAATAACAGGGGTTTTGATGCTACAATCCCCACACTGCCGGGATGGCGAAATTGGCAGACGCACCGGACTCAAAATCCGGCGGTAGCGATACCGTGAGGGTTCGACTCCCTCTCCCGGCACCAGTTTGTGTTGCTGATCAGTGTGTTTTCATGCTGTTTTCTTCTTTTGCCCCGCTTTTTTTGGTTTGTAGTAAGTGTTGTTCGCCTTTCTGAATGGCGAGCAGACGAATACGATAGTACTTGTCACCGTTCTACGCTGGAAAGCAGGAAGGGATTGCCGCAGGCTGCGGTTGAAGACGTAAACAATATATCCGATAGCGCGGAAGTATATCGGCACGTGTATGTCTCATGCCTTTTCGGGGCATGTGTGGTAGAGGGAACCGTTATGGTGCAAAAGAAAAAAGCCTCCTCAAAAGGGACCAAAGTTGTTGCCAAGAAGTCGTCTGTCAAAGTTGCTGCTAAAAAAGCGCCTGCCAAGAAGGCGTTAGTCAGTAAGGTAACGGCGAAGAAGAATGTGAAAGCGAAGGTTCCGGTGAAGGCCAAACCGGTTGTTGCCGTCAAAGCGAAAGCAGCACAAAAAAAATCTGTTTCCAAAACGCCTGTAAAGGCGAAAGTAGTACAGAAAAAAACTGCGTCTACAGCACCAGCAAAGGCCAAGACTGTTGCCAAATCAAAGGCGCCAGGTGCCCGAAAAAGTGCGCCTGTGAAGAAGGTTGCGGCAACGCCCAAGGCACAATCGGAAAGGAAGCCGGTTCCCTCTGTGAAGGCCAAATCCCCTAAAAAAGCCGCGAATGAAAAAACGACGCCACAAGAGCAACAGACCGCTGGTTCACGCCGCCAAAGTGGCGCCAATTTAAAGTTTCTGGTCAGTGTCGCCCAGGCCGTAAAGAACGCGGTTGCGCCGCTTGCGCTGGCAGTCAAGGGGCGGGAAGTGGTGGATGAAGCCCCCAGTGGTGATGTGACTTTCCTGCTGGATAGGGTTGCGGAAAAGGCATTGTTCAATCACCTTAAGGCAGCAGCGTTGCCTGTTGCATATTATTCTGAGCATGAAGGCTATTCTACCTTTTCCTCAAAAGCACCCAAGTCACTGTTGATTGTGGACCCCATTGACGGCACACGTGCTGCCAAGAGTGGTTTTGAGGGGTGTGTGGTTGCCGTGGCGAGTACTCGTGTTATTGAGCGGCCCACAATTGCAGATATAGACTGCGCATGTGTGATGGATTTATTAGGTGAACGCATCTTTCTTGCGGAACGAGGCAAGGGTGCGCGGGTGTATGTGGATGGGCGGTTGAAGCGTCCCAAGTTGTCTGATAACACGGATCTGGAATCCATGATCTGGTCCATGACGATCCCTGCCCGTCCGGCGGAACTGATTTTCCCCACAGCAGCACGCATCATTGATCTTTCTAGCCTTAAAGGCGGCTTTTTCGCCTGTAACAGCACTTCTTTCAGTCTGACCCGCCTGGTTACCAATCAGTTGGATGCCTGTATAGATATTGCCAATCGGTATTACCGCGATATTCCCGACCGGGTGGAGGATTACTTCATCAATGCAGGGCGTGGCAAGGTTATCGGTGTGGCGCCCTATGACATTGCGGCATCGTTGCTTATTGCGCAGGAGGCAGGGTGTACGGTAACGGATGCCTACGGCAAAGGCTTTGAGGATTTGCTGCTTCTTGACAGTTCGAAGGGCAATCACCAGTCCATTGTTGCCGCATCAAATGCGCAACTACACGAGAAACTATTGAGCTTCTTCGATACACGCATTCGCCAGTATGAACAGTTGTTGACACGCCGCACAGGCGGGGAATAAAACCATGAAAGTGATGACGCTGCTGGGTAGTCCGCGGAAGCGCGGCAATACAGCGCAGGTGCTGGGATATGTGGAAGAAGCCCTTAAAGCGGGTGGCCACGAAGTTGATCCTTGCTGGATGAATGACTACGCTGTCGCTGGCTGTCAGGAGTGCAATCATTGCAAGGCAGGCAAGGTGGAATTGTGCAGTGTGTATGACGACGGCATTGGGTTGCTGAAAAAGATCATCGAGGCCGATGTGGTAGTGTTCGCTGCGCCCGTATTCTGCTGGGGGTTTCCTGGTCCCATGAAAACCCTGCTCGACCGTATGTACTGCCTGGCTGATGCGGAGTCCAGTTCACGGATTGAAGGTAAACCTATTGCTCTTATCGTTACTGCAGGCGGTCCGGAAAAGGACAATGCCGACCTGCTCGTTAAGGCTTATGAATCTATGACCGCCTACATGGGCGCTGTTACCGCAGGCGCATTGGTTATTGCCAATTGCACCGGCCCCGAATCCATTGATGTTGCTGTTCAGACCCGTGCCAGAGCCTTTGCCGAAAAATTGGGCGGGTATGCGTCGAGATGACGTTTTTGCCTTTTAGTTTGAGGCTGGCTGGACGGCTGTATCAAAATGATAAAAACGTGATAATTGTTAATAAGGAACGCTTTACAGAGGTTTTACTTGACTGTATCAAGCACGATACTTTATTATCTTCTAGTTTCAGGCTTATTTTTCATATCAGCAATTGCACGGCGTTGACACATTTTTTCCAGTGGCGCAGTCATACAGCGCATAACAACACCAAAGGTATACATAATGAGCGGTAATGTAGCAATTGAAGCCATGGCTTACGAAATCCCTACCCACCGGGTACTTTCCTCTTGGATAGAGGAACAGATAGCGGACACCATGGAGCGTTTGGGCGTTCCAAAGGGTACTTTGGAAGCACTTACAGGTATTAAGGAACGGCTTTTTTGGGATGTGGGCGTCATGCCCAGTGATGTAGCCACCCGCGCTGCCCGAAAGGTAATTGATGCCGCAGGCATTGATCCAAAGAAAATCGGGGTAATCATCAATTCGTCCGTCTGTAAAGATTATATTGAACCGTCTGTTGCTTCTATGGTGCATGCGAAGCTGGGGCTTTCACCCGATTGCGTCAACTATGACATCAGCAATGCCTGCTTGGGTTTCTTGAACGCCATGGAAGCGGTTTCCCTGATGATTGAAGCCGGGGAAGTGGAATACGGCCTGGTTGTGGATGGAGAAGGTGCGCGTGAGTTCATTGAAGGCACCATCAAGAGGCTCCAGCAGCCCGACGTGGATGTGGATACCTTTTACAAGAACTTTGCCACCTTGACCCTTGGCTCCGGTGCTGTTGCTATGTTGTTGTGCCACAAGGACAAGGCTACCACCACCCACATTCTCAATGGCGGGGTGAAACTGGCGGCGACAGAACACAATTGTCTTTGCTTTGGGCAACGTGACTTCCTGTTCACGGATGCCAAGGCCTTGTTGGTGGCTGGTGTAGACCTTGCGTCAAAAACGTGGCGCATCGCCAACAAAAAACTCCTGAACTGGAGTGACAAGACCATTGATAAATACATCCCGCATCAGGTAAGCACGGCAAACACCCAGGCACTGATAAAAACACTTGAACTGACCCTGGACAAGTTCGCCCTCACCTTCCCGACACTGGGCAATATCGGCCCGGCCTCGCTGCCTATTACGCTTGCCATTGCCGCAGAAAAGGCCATGCTCAAGGCTGGCGACCATGTAGCATTGCTCGGTATCGGCAGTGGGCTTAATTGCTCCATGATGAGTGTCAAATGGTAGTGGATACGTCGCCCTTCAAATCCCTGTACCCCTTTGATTCCAATTGGTACGATTTGGGCGGCCTCCAATATCATTATCTGGATGAGGGCAAGGACGCTTCAGGAAAGAATACCGCCGTGGTCATGGTACACGGCAATCCCACTTGGTCTTTCTATTACCGCAATCTGATTACTGCGGTCCGTGAACAGCATCGCGTTATTGTACCCGACCACATTGGTTGTGGCATGTCAGACAAGCCACAGAATTATTCCTATACCCTGAAACAGCACACGGATAATCTGGAAGCGCTCATTGAGCATTTGGGGATTGAACGGGTGACTTTAGTGGTGCATGACTGGGGCGGCGCCATCGGTATGGGCTATGCACAGCGGCATCCCGAAAAAATTGCTGGCTTCGTGGTGTTGAACACCGCCGTATTCTTTCCGCCCCATATTCCTTTCAGCATCAAAATGTGCAGATTCCCTGTCTATGGCAGTCTGCTGGTGCGTGGCCTTAACGGTTTCCTGCTCACCGCGCTCGTTTTTGGCACCTCCCAGCGCAAGCGTTTCAACCAGCAGGTTCGGGCGGGTTATCTTGCTCCCTACAGCAGTTGGGCGAACCGGATTGCCATACACCGCTTCGTGCAGGATATTCCGTTGGAAGCCAACCATCCCACAAAACCCGTTGTGGATGCGTTGGAGCCCGGTCTGGTGCAATTCCGCGAGCACCCCATGATCATCTTCTGGGGCAAGGATGATATCTGCTTTACCGAACGCGATTATCTGCCCCACTGGCAAAAGCATTTTCCCAATGCGGAAATGCATACCTTTGAGAAGGCCGGGCACTTTGTGCTGGAAGACGCCCACGAAAAGATAATCCCCAAAGTATTGGAATTTTTGGAACAGCATCATTAGGAGCAGGTCTCGTTGTGGAACAATACAATATCGCACAGGGACTTGCTGACATGGCGGCGCGTGCGCCTTTCCGTCCAGGCATCATATTGCCTGCCGGACGGGATGGACAGGGACGTTCCAGGTTCACCCAGTTGAGCTTCCGGCAGATGAATGAACTGTGTGACCGGTACGCTCACGGCTTATCGAAGAATGGCATTGCACGGGGACAGCGCGTTCTCTTACTGATAAAACCGGGCGCTGAACTGATCGGGGTCTGTTTTGCACTCATGAAAATTGGCGCGGTGCCCGTATTGATTGATCCGGGCATGGGGCGCAAGGCATTTTTGCAGTGCGTGAGCGAGACGGCGCCGGAAGCCATCATTGCCATTCCCATTGCGCACTTTTTGCGTCGCCTATTCCCGAAACCCTTCAAAACGGCAAAACACACCTTCACCGTAGGCAAGCGCCGTTTTCCGGGAACCCTGCACCTGGAGGCCTGTTGCCCTCCGGTAAGGACGCCTTTTCCCGTAGCGCCCACCACACTGGAAGAAGAGGCAGCCATCGCCTTTACTTCCGGAGGAACGGGTATCCCGAAAGGGGTGCTCTATCTGCAGGGCATGTTTCAGGAAGTCATCCGCGCCATGCGCGAAGACCTGGACATGGCGGAAGGGGAAGTACATCTCGCCGCCATGTATATCTTCGCTCTGTTCAATCCCGCTCTGGGCATTACCACGGTTATTCCCGATATGGATGCCCGCAAGACGGCACAGGTCAATCCTGCCTATCTGGTGGAAGCCATTCAGACCCACGGCGTAACCATGAGCATGGGGTCGCCTACCATCTGGAAGAAGGTCAACCGGTACTGTCTGGAGAATGAAATTCGCCTGCCCTCCATAAAGCACATCTTTATCTTTGGAGCGCCGGTGTCGCCTGTGGTCATCAGGGAACTGAGTTCTCTTTTTGAGGGCGGCGAGGTATGTACGCCCTACGGTGCAACAGAGGCGCTGCCCGTCACGAATATCGAACACGAGGAAATCCTGAGTGAAACCGCCGCGAAAACAGATCAGGGCGCCGGGGTATGTATCGGGACAGCGGTAAAAGGCGTCACTGTGCGCATCATTCCCATCAGCGATGAGCCCATTGAAAACTGGGACGAAGCACTGGCATTGCCGCCGAATACAATTGGCGAAGTAGCGGTCAAGGGGGTTATGGTCACCCGCGAATACCTGAATCGTCCGGACGAAACGGCCAAAGCAAAGATAAACAGCCCGGACGGGGTCTGGCACCGCATGGGCGACATCGGCTATCTTGACGAAAAAGGACGGCTGTGGTTTTGCGGACGCAAGGCGCATCGCGTGGAGACAGCGCAGGGAATGATGTTGCCGGTATGCTGTGAGAGTATCTTTAACCAGCATCCGAAGGTGGCGCGCACCGCCCTGGTGGGTATTGGCGCACCGGGCAGACAAAAGCCTGTGCTTGTGGTGGAGTTGTTGCCAGAGTACACGCCCGCAAACGAAGAGACCCGGAAACGTATTGTTGCGGAACTGCTTGTGCTGGGATCCAGCCACGCACACACGCTGCCCGTTAAAGACATCCGCTTCCATCCCGCCTTCCCTGTAGATGTGCGTCACAACGCCAAAATCCAGCGGCAGGAACTCGCAAAATGGGCGGCAGGGAATTAGAGAAAAACCCTTCTTCCTCTGCTATAATCTTCAAACACAGAGACGCAGAGGATACAGAGTTTCGCAGAGGGTAACATTCTTCTCCGCAACTTTGCGTTAAAAACAGAACATCACCACTCAGGAGTACCCCCCATGAAAGCATTGGTAACAGGCGGCGGCGGAT
>CAZBNU010000134.1:0-11095 GCA_964493075.1 uncultured Nitrospirales bacterium
ACGCTGCGCAGCCGTTCCATCAGGACGGCATTCCCCTGTTCGGCGGCTTCGGTACGTAACCGATTGCGCACCTGCTGTTCGCGAGCGGGTCCGTCGAACAGGCCGTCTATGAACGCGTTGATATACAGTCCTGAACCTCCCACGACAATGGGGATGCGTCTCTGCGCCAGCAATACCGCCGCCTTCTCCCTTGCAAGATGCTGGTACTGTCCCGCCGCCATCTCCCCATCCGGTTGCAGAAATCCCACGAAATGATGAACCGCCTCCGCCTGTTCCTCCGGGGTGGGCGCGGCAGTGCCGATTTCCATGCCCCGATAAAACTGCATGGAGTCGGCGGAGATGATTTCCGAATGAAGCCGCCTCGCCAGCTCGATGGCCAGCCGCGTTTTTCCGGAACCGGTCGGCCCCACCACTGCAATCGCTCGGTTCACTGTATCCTCCGGAAACTTTTCTCCATCTGGTGCTGGGTCAGCTCCACGATGATGGGACGGCCGTGGGGACAGGTATAGGGCGGGGTGAGCCTGCGGAATCCCGCAAGCAGGCTGCGCCGTTCATCCGTGGTGAGCGGGTCGCCCGCCTTGACGGACGCCTTGCAGGCGCGGGTGGCGATACGCAACAGGTCGGCTTTGGCGTTGTCGCTGTCGAAGAGATTGCCCTGGGCAAGTTCGTCAAGCACGCCATAGACCACATCCGGTGCTTTGCTCTCGGCATAGAGGTGGCACACCGACGTTATCTGGAAGGTATTGCCGCCGAAGGGTTCGATTTCAATGCCCAGTTCCGCAAAGAGTTCCAGGTTCGATTCGAGCAATTGAACCTGCGAAGGGGAAACTTCAAATACCACGGGCACCGCCAACTGCTGCGATGCATAGTCGTTGTCGGCCAGTTCCTGAATCAGGGCATCGTAGTTCAGGCGTTCGTGCAGGGCGTGCTGATCAATAATCAGCAGGCGCGATTCCTCCGGAATAAGGAGGTAGGTGTCGAACAATTGCAGCGGCGCATCGCGCATGTCATGAACGCTCTCGAAAAAGCCCTTGGGGGTCAGCGGGTCCGATGCGGCGTCTTTTGCAGCGTGGGCGGCATGGCTTCGTTCCAGCCCGGGCAAATCGCGGGTTTCCAATTCCCGCTCCGGCTCCAGTTCAAAGGCGGGGCTGGGGGATTCCGTGGTTGCGGACATTGTGGCTGGCGCAGCAACCGGGGCGATACTTGGCGTATCTGTATTCGTTGTCTTATCTGCTTCAGCGCCGGTAGATGTTTCATAAGTATTAACCGGCGGTGGTAAAGGTTCAGGAATCCGTTGCGGCATGACCGGCGCGTGCTGCCGGTGGTATTCGCTCAGACAACGACGTACCACGTCACGTACAGCATCGTGGGCGGCGCGTTCGTCGCGGAACCGTATCTCCCGTTTCGTGGGATGAATATTCACGTCCACCTGACGCGGATTCATGTCCAGAATAATAACGCCCACCGGATGCCGACCCACAGTCAACAGGCCACGGTACGCGTCTTCAAATCCATACTGCAGGGAACGATTGACCACGGGCCGTCCGTTCACAAAGAAGAACTGGTGCTGACGACTTGACCGGTTCAAATCGGGCAGCCCCACCAGCCCGCTGAAAGAAAAGCCGTTTTGTTCGCCCTGTATTTCCATGGTGTCCCGCGCAAAGGCCAGCCCCCAGATCAGCGCTACCCGATCCTGCAAACTGGCGTGTTCGGGGACGTCAAGAAGCATGCGGTCGTTATGGGTGAGTTGGAACGCAACGCCGGGATGAGACAGTGCATGGCGTTGCACAATATCAATGCAATGGCCGAGTTCCGTGGTCAGCCCCTTCAAAAACTTGGCGCGAACGGGCGTGTTGAAGTACAAGCGGTTCACAGAGATGCGCGTGCCTTCCGGCGCACCCACCTGCTGCACTTCGCGCAGGATACCGCCGTCCACCCGCAGCTGGGTGGCGCTTTCGTCGCCGTGGCGGCGCGTCACCAGCAGGAACCGGGATACCGAGGCAATGCTTGCCAGTGCCTCACCGCGAAAACCCAGCGTCAGAATGTTGTCCAGATCCTGGGCGTTGCGTATCTTGCTGGTGGCATGGCGTTCTATGGCCAGTAAGGCATTCTGCTCGTTCATGCCCGAACCGTTGTCCTGCACCTCAATGAGCCGTCGCCCTGCCGCCACCAGTTTCACGGAGATGCGGGTGGCCCCAGCGTCCAGGGCGTTCTCCACCAGTTCCTTCACCACAGACGCCGGACGTTCCACCACCTCGCCAGCGGCGATTTTATTCGCCACTTCGTCGGGCAGCACGCGCACGGGCGTTATGGTCTGGAACTCGGACATGTGAACCTTTCCTGTTTCGATTTTGGCGATTCCCGCCGGATATTATTGTAATGGATATGCGGGGGCGTTGTCACAGGAAAGTCACGCGTGGCGATTTTTGGGGAAGAGAATGTTTATCCACGAAGGGCATGAAAAGCACGAAGATAATTTATGGGGTTGTGGGCGATGCTGGCGTTGGTAGATTGTGTGGTATAGTTGAGGATGAATTTGTTGTTAGAAAGGACACCCATGACAGAGGCGCAAACAGCATGTGACCAGACGGCTTTGCCTACCGTTGCCTTCGGAGATCGGCGCATTACGCGCTTGCTTGTGGGCGGCAATCCGTTCCGGGGCAATTCCCACCAATCCCCTGAGAAAGATCGCGAAATGCTGGGCTACTACACGGTGGAGCGCACGAAATCTGTATTGCGTGATTGCGAGCGGCTGGGCATCAATACGGTGCAGGCCAGGGGCGACGTATTGATTCAGGCGTGCATGCGGGAACATTGGGCGGAAGGCGGCAAGTTGCAGTTTATTGCGCAGACCGCGTCCGAATTACGCGACCTTCGTGGGCATGTTCGACAACTTGCAGATTTCGGCGCAATAGGGATCTACGTACATGGTACCTACACCGACCAGCATTTTCAGGAGGGCACCATGGAGGAGGTGCATGATCTGTTACAGGCGATACGTGATACGGGGGTGCAGGCGGGCGTGGGCACCCATATCCCGGAGGTTATAGACTACGTAGAGGAAAAGGGTTGGCTGCCAGACTTTTACATGACTTCCCTCTGCAATATCAGCCGGACCAAGCGCGAAAGCGCGTTGGTGACCGGGCGTTATACTTCGGGGGAAGTATTCGACTACCAAGATCGCTACCCCATGTTTGAACGTATCCGCGCCACATTACGTCCATGTCTGGTCTTCAAACTATTCGGGGCGGGCCGCTTTTGTACTTCTCCGGAGCAGGTGTCGGCCATTCTTGCCGAAGCCTACGGGAATATCAAAGCGAGTGATGCTTTGGTGATTGGCATGTTTCCCAAACATCACGACGAGATCGCGGAAAACACGCAACTGGCAAGGATGCTCCTAAATGTTAACGCGACCTATGCTTCCCCTACAACGAGCACGCGGGAGTGATAAGGTTCAATGCGCAGTTTGTCCGCAGGCTCATCCTGCAGTATGGCTGGTGTTTCCGGGTCCCACCACACAGCCTTTCCGGCGACAGCCACCTGCAGCCCCGTTTCCACCGTTTCCTTTCCCTCGTTGGTGATGAAGTACAGGTGACAGCCTTCAAGAACCACATGGCGGTAGCGGATGTCGGGGTGCGCCGGAGTCAGCGTCAGATCGGGTGCTGCCCGACTGGCAAGGTTTGTCAGCAGATTCGCCGCGTCAAGAGGTGCGCTGGCAACACCCTCAACCGCATCCTTAAAAACAAGCACGCCTCCGGCGGCGGTTAAGGGCTGCAGCGCTTCCAAAACGCCGGGTTCCACGGTCGCGGCGCCATCAATAATCAGCGCCTTGTAGACCACGTCACCCAACGCGATGCCGTCACAGGTTACCTGTGCCTTTGAGAGCAGCGTATCCCCGTCGAGATAATTAAAGTCCCACTGATGCTCGAAGAGTACGCGAGCAGCACGCCAGGGCAGCCGGGTTGCCGTTGCCAGAATGGCAATGTCACAGACCTGCTTGCCCACGGCATTCATCCATGAAATACGGCGGCAGTAGTCCGCATAAGGCTTATAGCGGTCCCACCATACGTTATTCGGCCCTACATCCGGCGGACGCTCGTCGCGTCGGTCCCCGCGAACGGAATAGTAGAAGGCATGAGGCGAAAGCATATCCACGCCGCGCACCAGCAGCCAGTCCGACAACCAGCGCATTTCCTCCCAGGTGAATTCCCAGCCATAGGCGCCGAAACATTCGTTCAGATTGCGGGCGCGTCCATAATTCACTTTCGCGGAAGAACTGCATTTGCCCATGGTGGAGTGCGCCTCCTCCAGCGATTTGTCCTGGAAGGGCTCCAGGTACCGCCACACCACGTCCTGCCCGGGAAGCTGAAAGTGTTTCAGCGTGCCTATATCCATCGAACCCGCAGGATGGCCGGTGAGGTCAATGTGGTGTGCGGCGCACCATTCACTGTACTGTTTGTAATAGACTTCTTCCAGTCGCGCATTGATGGCCCGTGAAAAATCCTTGCGGTGACGTCCCGCATCCGGCACGTCCTCATCCCATAAGGCACCCAGATGCGGCAGAAAATCATACCCCAGGTATTCCTTCAGGTAGTTCTCAAAGCCCCACGTCCACGGCTTAACCCCCCGTTTATGGCCTCTTCCCAGCACACTCGGCTCATCGGTGAAAATGGCCATGATGGTGTTGCCGAAATACTTGCCCAGTACTTCATAATGTTTGTCGTGGGTCAGATGTAGGAAACTCGCCACTGCCTCTGGATTCAGAATATCCGCAGAAGGTGGCGCATCCTTGTCGCCGTCGTCCATGCCGTAGTGAACCCCGCGAATAACGCCCATGGAACGGGTATTGACATACATCCAGGTGTCGTCTTCGTAAACCAGTTCCTCTTCCGCAGTCAGCGTGCCCCGACGGCGGCGTTCCAAGGCGCGCGTGGCGTGCAGCGGGTTGGCCGCCACCACCTGTCCTGCGCAGGAACCGGAAGGGTACATGCCTTCGTCGTAAAGGATGATCTTCATATCCTTTTTCGCGGCGTGCTCCACACAGTGTCGCAGCATATCGAGCCACGGTTCGGACATGAAGGCAAATTTTTTGTCGAGTCCCATGCGCGCATGGGGTACGACGCCATAAACGCCGTGCGCAGCAAAATCATCCAGTTGCCGCACCAGTTCGTCTTTATCCAGATCATCGTTAAGGAACCAGAATGGGATAAGCGTATACTCCCGAGGCGGATTGGTAAAGCGATCGAACAGTGCATGGTCCGCATCTGCCGCCACCACACGGGGCATGTGAAACGCAGCGATAGAAGAAGCACTGGCAACGGCAGCAGTGGTTCTCAAAAAATCCCGTCTGGACTGTTTGTTCATGGCTTGGTTCTCCAAAATAGATGGGTGGACGGATTCCGCTACGCTTCACCCCGCCCACAGTTTATTAATTTTTAGTGACTGTCTAACAGGGCACATAATGCATCAGTGCGTTTTCAGGAAATCAGTATTGATGCGGGTAATGCGCGTCAGGGACAAGCCCGGCATTTTATCCCTGTCGCCAGCGCAATATGCCAGCAGAAGGTGAGTGTCCGTAAATGCGATGGCGGTATAACAATACCAGCCGCTGGGGTTGTCTTCCAGAGTGAAGCGGGTCGGCCATGTTTCGCCATTGTTCTTGGATAGCGCCAGTGTAAGGGGCGTACGTTTCCCGCGCAAGGCTTCGGAAACACCGCCGTGATCGTTCCAGACAAGAAGCAAGGTGTCTGTTCCAGGCAGCATTTCAAAAGATGCCGGGGACACCGGCGTCTGCAGATCAGTAGGTGTTGCCGCCTGCCAGGTTACGCCCAAATCGTCTGAAAAAGAGCGATACAGTACACCGCTGTCATTGCGCAACAACATGAGAAGTCTGCCATCGGGCAATTGCAAAACACCCGGCTCCTGGAAACCCGTCTTCAAGGATTCAGGCGCTTCGAGGATTGTTTCAGAGGCTTTCCAGGTCGCGCCATTATCATCTGAAAGGTAACAGACCACCCGTCCACGAGAGGAAAACTTGTCGCCTTTAAGCGCATGTAGAGAAGCGGGTATTACCAGGCGTCCGCTTGTGGTCTGTATCACCCGATCATTGTTGACCACATAGTAGCCCACAGGATCGGGAATACATTCCACCGGCGCTGACCACGTGGACCCTTCATCCCGGGAGAGGCGCATCAAGGGACGGCAGTCATCCTCCGAATTCTTTCGCAAATAGAACAGGGCGATGGATCCTTCCTGCAGGCGCAGCAGCGATACGGACATGACATTCATGCCGCCTTCATTTTCAATCACGACAGCATCTTCCATATTCCAGGTGCGCCCGCCGTCATCAGAATAGCGGGACGCAAGATATGCTGCGGCATGATCGCCGGAGCCTCCCGTGAACCGTGTGTAAACGAACAGTATTCGTCCGTCAAGCAGCTGAATGAAATCGCCTTCCGAATTTCTGGGATTGTCCTGGGACGGAGGCAATTCAAGCACCACTTCCAAACTGTCCGCAGGAATACTTTCTCCTGCTCCGGCCAGGGTGGCGGTAACCGCCAGACACACTGCTATGAGGATTGTTGCTTTCATCATAGGATCATTCTCTGTAGTTCTGCCGCAAGGTCCGCCATAAGGAATGGCTTTTCCAGTACGGGGCATCCGGTGGTTTCAAGAAACAAACGGGTCTGATAATTCATGGTATCCGCCGTAATGAAGAGAGCATGGTCTTTCAACTGCGGCAGGTTGTCCTTGATGTGGGCATACACATCCGCGCCGCTCAATGCCCCTGATAGCAGGAAATCAATGATCACGGCGTCGTAGCTATTCTGTTTTAATCTTTCGAGTGCTTCCACACCCGAAGCCACCGCGTCTACCCGATAGCCGCGTAGGTACAACCCCGTCTTCAGAAGGTCCAATAAATCGGCTTCGTCGTCCACCACCAAAATCCTGTGCGATGGCAATGGCGCAGCAGCAGATTTATTTTGGGGACGGTTTTTGCTGGTCGGAGCGGATGATGCCATCAGCGGCAGCTGTAGCGACAGACACGCGCCCTTGGGTTCGTTGCCCGTGGCAGGTGTGATCACTAAACTGCCGCCATAATCATTGGCCACTGCACGCGCAAGGCTCAGACCCAACCCGATGGCGCCCGCATCGCGGCGCGTGGTAAAGAACGGCTCAAAGACGCGTTCCTGAATATTGGCGGCAATGCCGGGACCATCATCGGCAATCCGCAAACGGGCGGTGTCTCCTTTGACTTCAAGGGTGCAGACCACACGGGATTCCGCAAAGCGCAACGCATTGTCCAGCAAACTCAACACCGCCTGGGTCAATTGCTCCGGAACACATTCCACGGTTGCGTCCTTTTCTGTCAGGCGCCACTCAATGATCCGATTTTGTGAAGGAGTCAGCAGGGGACGAACGGATTCGCTTATCAATACTGAAAAATCAAGGATGCGACGATCAAAAGGCATGCCCTTGCCGAAATTAAGCAGTTCCTCCACGATGTCCTTGCATCGGATCGCGTTGCGCAGAATGCGGTTGACCGCTTCCACGGCCTGATTCGGCGGCATCCCCTTGGCGAGCATTTCCGCAAAGCCCAAAACCACGCTAAGCGGATTACGCAGCTGGTGCGCAACGGTCATGGCGATTTGTGGCATTAAGGACGACCGTTGTTGAACGATGATTTCCGTTTCGAGCTGTTTTTGAATTTGCCGTCTGCGGGTCATATCGTAAACGCAGGAAATGATGCGGTTGACCTGGCCATTTTCGCCCGGCAAGGGAAGGGACAGCATCATATACCAGCGGGTATCCTCAGCGCCGAGGTAGCTGAACTCTTCCATGTGGAATTGCCCTGTTTCAACGCATTTGCGGCAGGGACAGGGTTGTGTATCCCCGTAACGGCTGCGATACAGGAAGCAACAAAGGGGCTCCATGTTATTGTATCCCGCGGGTGACACAGTTTTCACCGCATCTGAACTGTACGTGATCTCCCCTTCTTCCGTAAGTACCTGTAGTGGAAAAGGCAGGGCTGCAAGCAGTGTATCTTCGATGTACAACATGTTACCGCTGTTATCGTTGCCTGCCGTACCACAAGTTTCCATGCACAACGCCATGCCAGAGCGTAACCCCGAACTGTCAAAAAGCGGCTGCACCGTGAAATGCGCGTCCACTTTTTTTTTGCCATTCTGAAGGGTTGCCGCAAAGGTTTTTACCTGTTTGCTCGCCGCTTTATGACGTAGGGCCGTCTTCATGCGGTTAACCGTCTTGCTGTCACAAAGAGCAAGCATGTCCTGTCCAACAAGTGACTCCGGTGTTACCCCCAGACTCCGCGCGAAAGGCCGGTTTGCTGTTTCAATGAAGCCCTGTGCGTTCAGCAAGGCCAGGGGATAGTTGACGGCTTCCACAATCATGCCGCCCTTGCGGCGTCCCGCTGCTTCCTGCTCTTTTATAAGTCGGGCGCAATACTCAATCATCTGGGTTTCATGAATATCGGACGCCTGAATAATTGATTCATAAATTTCCCTGTCAGAAAGACCATCAACCTTATCCAGGCAATACCGGATCAATTCGTTGCGGTATTCCCTGAAAAGGCTGTGAGCATCTTCAATGCCCATGCCCTGTTTTTGAAAATAGTCTGCAGTTTCTGCGGTCCATTCCGTTGCGCGGCAGAGTTTGCCGCGATAACAGATGGCCTGATTGGTCAGCCATTTGCGTACCAGAGGGCGTATTTCGTCTGGCCGGGCACTTTTGGAATAGGACAAAAGATGCTCAGTAATTAGATCGAGGCGTTGTTCAACAAAATCCGCAAGCCGGTTTTCAAGGGTCTTTTTTTTCATGGTACTTCTTTCGAAAAAAATAGCGCGGTTTCAGCATGCGTCGAAAATAATTTGGAAATCGGCAACAACCAATGAATATTGCCAGTGTGGATGTCCCACCATTCAGGGAAACCCATTAGACCCTGCACCACGGGCCAGCAGCCTTGAAGTGGTGTAGACTTCCGCGAAAACATTTTTGCATAGAACACAACAGGATTACAAGGTTGCCATTTTCTAACGCGGGCTTCTGCCGCAATCTGGAACGACTATGAATGATAAGCAAAAAATGGGGACTGCCCTCGGCGCATAGAATTGCTGCGAATCACATGCTAGACTTGATGCGGCAGGGCTGTCCCCATTTTTTCTTCGTACTTATGCTCAACATCTTGTTTTTGATGGAAGGTATTGTTTACAGAAGCGCCAGGACTTCTTCGGTGGTGCGACATGACGCAAGCGCAGAGAAAGTTTCCCGGTTGCGCAGCGCCACCATAACCCGCGCCAACAGACTCAGGTACGTATTTTTGGAATCCTGGGGCGTGGCAAAAAGCACAATGATCTGTACGGGGCGGTTGTCAAGGGCAGAAAAATCAACGCCGTCAGGGGCAATTCCAAGGCCAATAGCCACTTCCGTCACTTCCGGTATGCGCACATGCGGCACCGCAACACCACCGCCTATCCCCGTGCTTTGCACCGCTTCACGCTCATACACGGCATTGCGAAATGCTTCACGATCGGTAATAATGGGATTCCGGGACAAGGCCTCTATCAATATATCAAGGGCGTCATGTTTGGTGGCGCCCGCAGGGATTATGCGAACCTGGGATGCTTCAACAAAATCTAATGTATTGCTCATAATCATCTACTTTATAAGTGCCCGGCATCAAAAGGAAACGACACCGATGTTTGTGCGCATCCGTTGTAATGCCTCTTCCAGACGGTCGTCTTCAACGGTCAATGAAAAGCGAACGTATCCTTCGCCGTTAACACCGTATGCGGCGCCAGGCGCCAGTACTACCGCCGTTTTTTCAAAAATAAAATCACAGAATTCCGATGAAGTGAAGCCTTTGGGCACGGGCACCCACAGGTAAAACGCGCCCGCTGGTGGTTCGTAGTTCCAGCCCAGTTCTTTTAAGGTCGCCAGCACTTTGTTGCGCCGCTGCGCATAAATGGCAAGCATCTCATCAATAAAGGCGTCGCAGTTGTCAAGCGCTTCGATCCCCGCGTATTGCACTGCATTAAAAACACCACTGTCGGTGTTGGCTTTTGATGTGGCAATGGCCTTCACAATATCAGGATTGCCGCATGCCATGCCGATGCGCCAGCCAGTCATGTTGTAGGGTTTGGACAGAGAGTTCAGTTCCACGCCCACCTCTTTGGCGCCCGGAATGCTCAAGAAACTGAGTCGCTCCACACCAAACACCACCTCGCTGTAGGGGTTGTCGTAGCAGATGGCAATGTCGTTATCCCGGGCAAAGGCGACCAGTTCCGCCAGAAACTCAACAGTTGCCACTGCGCCCGTTGGGTTGTTGGGATAGTTGAGATAGAAGGCGGTGGCACGTTTCGCTATGTCGGACGGAATGTCGGCCAGGCTGGGCAGAAAATTATTTTCCGCTTTCATGGGTACAGGATGGGGTTCTGCGCCAACAAACCAGATGCTCGGCTTGTAGCCCGGATAGCCAGGATCGGTTACCAGAACCAGGTCCCCGGGATTGATGACGCCCAGCGCAAAATGATGACAGCCTTCCTTGGATCCGATAAGCGCCACAATCTCCTTTTTGGGGTCAAGAGACACGTTATAGCGCCTGGAGTACCACCGTGCCACGGCTTCGCGGAAGGCCAGCATACCCCATTCTTCATCGGTGGGATAACGGTGGTTTGCCTTGTCTCGTGCAGCGTTTGCCAGTGCCTCGACAATACTGTCTGGCGTGGCTTCCACCGGATCACCGATGGCGAGACTGATAACATCCACACCGCGCGCGCGTGCCTCATTTATCTTGTTGCGCAAGGTCATAAACAGATAGGGCGGTATTTTCGTTAATCGTTCTGCGGTTTGCATCGTATGGTTCCTCTGATTTAATAAGGATAGATAATGATGAACATACCTGTTCCCCTGCCATTATTTTGGGAGTGGGTCAAACCCAATAACCATCCACACCCAACAGGGGGATCACTCAGCCTTTGTTATTATGGGTGGATTATATAATTCATGTTCCTGTTCGGTCAAACATTTCTGGTTTGCAGGCCTTCAGTACCTAATCATCTCGATCGGTATCGGTATC
>CAZBNU010000135.1:0-10976 GCA_964493075.1 uncultured Nitrospirales bacterium
TGGTGGGACGAGTATGCGAGCCTGGCGTTTCTGGATGCGCCATCTTTGGCGGCATTCCTGCAACAGAACCGCACCCTTGATCCTGCCACACTGCCGCTGTATTTTGTCTTTGAATATCTCTGGGCGCATTGGGTATCGGCATCGGTGTACGGACTTCGCCTGCTGAGCATCGGCATTGGCGTCGCCGCGATTCCGCTGGTGTATGCCCTGGGTGCGCGCATTTTCGGCAGGCGCGCCGGATATGTTGCTGCGTTTTTGCTAACGTTATCGCCCATGCACATCCATCATTCGCAGGGTATACGCATGTACGGGCTGCTGGTGCTGCTGGGCGTGGCCTCGGTCTGGTCGCTGGTGCGCATGCTCCAGCAAGGCAACCGCTCCGGCTGGTGGCTGCATGGGCTGGTATCCATGTTGTTGTACTGGACCCACCCCTTTGCGTTGCTGGTGCCTGCGGCGCAAGGATGCTGGCTGTTGCTGCATCGGCATCTATATCGCAGATTACTGCCCGGCTGGTTCATGATGCACGCCATGCTGGCGCTGCCCGTGGTGGCCTATGTTCTTTCCATCCGGTTCTGGCCACAGGAAACGACGGGCGCATGGCTGAACCGTCCCGGCATCGGCGTATTAGTTGCCGACCTGTTTTTTGACGACATTGTGGCCTTTCACTGGCAGTTGCGTCTGAGCGATATCGGTGTTAAACTGGGAATGCTGCGTATGGTTGGCGACCTCGCATTTGCTGCTGTTATTCTGGGTTGCCTGGCTTATTGGCTTTATGCGGGGGCGCGACAACCCCAAACCTCTTTGAAACGCCATCTGTCACTTCTGTTCTTCTGGCTCATACTGCCGCCACTGACTCTGTTTCTGGTATCCCTGTTGTGGCGGCCCTGCATGTTTCCACGGTACACCGCCCATTGTGTCGTAGCCCTGTATATTCTTTTGGGCGGCATGGTTCAGCAATTGCATCACCGGGAATGGCGTTGGTGTGCGTACACGGTGCTCTCCTTTTTCATGCTGTTTCAATGGGCCATCACGTTGCCCGGGCCACAACGTACAGACTGGCAGTCGGCTGCAAGGCTTATTCACGAAAATGCTCAGCCCAAGGATGTCGTGCTGGTGGACAATCTCCTCTGGCGTGATGTGTTTCTGTATAACGTGACCCATGTTGCTCAGGTGGAAATGGTAGCGCCCGTTGCTGCTGCTGCCACGCTGCCGCTGCTGGCAACGCAAAGCATTCTCTTTCTGGGGGCAACCCGTTCATTACGCCAGGAACCTGCTGCGGGTTCTGTGTGGGCGGTGATTGCTGCCGATTATTTTGAGACTGCGCCGCCGATGGTCTATGAAGAAGAATTGGCCGCATGGGATATCACCTTTGAGCGCCGGAAATTTCACGGGATACGGGATGTATATGTCTACCGACTTCATGCGGCGCCCACCTTGCAACTTCCCTATACTCTGGATGATTTTTACAGCCGCCAGCAAGAAGATTCGTCTTTGCCTTTTTCGGGGTATCTCAAACACGAAGACATGCAGGCGTTTGCGGAGTTGGCAACGGCTTTCGCGGTTCAACAGCGAAAAGAGCAAGCCCTTGGCTTGATGGCGGACCTGTTTCGCAAAAGTCCTTTTTCCCAAAAGGTCTATGGGAACTTGGAACAGGCCATAGTAGAAGATCGGGATACTGACGCTGCAATGAACGCCATAGACGCTATCTGGAAGGGATATGGCTACCGGGAAAATGAACGTCATGAACTTGCCCGGCAAGCCTTTGCCAACGCGCTGGCATTGGACCCTGACAATGGTGTTGCTGCGCTGGAACTGGGTTTCGAACTGACCGGACTGGCGCAATATGAAGCCGCCGCTACTGCGTTGGAACGCGCTGCCGTTCTTGACGAAGAAAATGCGGAACTGGTGGACAATCTCGTAAAGGCCATACGTATCGGGAACCAGATTGAACAATCATTCCGGGCGGTAACCCTTTGCCGGGAGGGTCTGATTGCCCTTAGCGACGGTAATATGGATCGTGCCGACACCTTGTTCCAGCAGGCATTGGCCGAAGACTCGCAGCTGCCGCGGGCACAGGTGATGTTGGGTTTCATTCGTGCATTACAGGAAAGGTACGATGAAGCCTTCGATCTGTTTTCAGCCTATCTAGATCACGGAAAATACCACGCGCCAGTTGCTTACAGTCACCTTGCTATTATTCACCTGCTCCGGGATGAACCGGAACAGGCGCTTCAGTATGCAACAAAAGCAATGGCGCTTGATCCAGAATTTAAGCGTCAGGCGGGGACCCTGGTTAAGGCGTTGCTTGAAGACAAGGATTATGAAGGGGCAGCCGACGAAGTACAACGTATGGAAGAGGCTGGTGTTCATGTTCCGTCACTTTTCAAAGAATACTTGCGCAAGCACTTGCAGTAATGCCCGAGGGCATAATCGGGGATGGCGCTTTTTTATGAGAATGAAAATAGATCAACCGTAGTATATTATTACGTTTTTTGCCGCTGAGAATAGGAAATAAATGACCCGGTTTTGTTGCATGCAAATAACCCAGTATTCATGCTTTTTGCGGCGTTCGTTGCGGTAATGTTTTCTACTACTTCGGATGTACCGCCAGTTCCATAAGATATGCCGCTAAATTTTCTTCCACAGAACTCCAGGTCTGTCCTTCTACTGCAGTCAGGTCCCATACCCAGTGGAGCGACCCCTGATAGCCCATTTCGTAGGCTTGTTCCAGCATTTCACGCATCATTACCTGCGCTTCTTCAATGGTGTTTCTCTTGAAAACGCCGTATTCGCCGACAATGGCAGGCCTGCCACTGTTCTTCACTACGTCCCATTCATGGGCTTCGGGACGTACCTTCGATGTGCCATCCCAGGGGTAGATATGGATATCAAGGAAGTCAAGTTTACTCTCTTTGCTTGCCAGCACAGACGGCCTCGGCGGACGGCGTGGATCGCGATCATCGGGCAATAGATAGTTTACAGGGGCACGTCCGTGCGCATCACTGGTCCACATACCTAGCGTAGTCAGCGCATCGGGCGTCACAGATTTCACGGCATCCACCAGCGTGTTGCACCAGTACAAAATGGATTCATCGTAACAGGCTTGCCGCTGTTTTTTGTCGCCCATGTCATACTGCTTTCCACTGGCAACAAAAACTTCGCCGCTGTCTTGATTAAAGGGTCCTTCCGAATGGTTCACAAAAGCTTCGTTCGAAAACGCCCAGCCCAGTATCGCATTCAGCAGCCCGGCATCAGCATCCTTGATGTACTGAACAAATTCCTTCACCGCCTGCGCTTTTGCTGCTAGTTTACCCGCCGAGAAATAGTTTCGGTTGTAACCGGTAACCTGTGGTGTTGGCGATACAATATCCGCCTGCGCCGCTATGTTGTCGTAGTAGGCATTGTGGGGAATCTCATCGAGAATGGGAATCACATAAATCCCATGCCGGGTGCAGCGCTGCAGGAAATCAACCACATTCTTCATGTAGGCAGCGTTAAGGCCGCAGGACTCCGGCGCAGCCGTAAATCCCGTTTTATCCTGAACGCCCCATATCCATACGCGAATGGTGTTTGCCCCAACAGCCGCCATTTCCGTCAACAGCGTTTCCATCTTATCCGGCTTGTAGATTCCAATGTTGAAAGTAGCATGCCAGCCGGTGCTGGTATTGGAAAGTACCGTATGATTGAAGCCCTTCGGCACAAACCGCGCTCCAGAATCGCGATTGTAAAATTCCGCATAACCGACTTCATTCTTCCGGATGCCAATGGTGGGCAACTTCATTTCATCACTTAATTGTATTCCCGGAACGCTTGGCTGGTCGCCCTCAAAGGCAAACAGCGACGCTGCGCAAAGCAATACCGCAGTTAGGTATGAACTCATAGTCATCATGTCTTTTCAGATTACCATTCTAAAATGGGTAACGTTATCTGCGCGCAAATCTCACTTGATCTTCTGTAACAACAACAAAGGCACCCTGTATTTTATCTGCATACCACATTAATAAGCGTTCAAGCACATTGATTTTGATCTTATAGCGTTCATCAGCAAGCCGCAACAAAACGATTCCATGATGACATAGGCCGTCCCGGTATACTTTTTCGCCAAAATCCTTGTCATTGGTTATCAATATCCAACCTTCAGCACAAGCCTTGGATATGATGTCAGTATCGTTCCATCCGCGAGCCTGTTCAAAAACAGAAAATACTTCATGGTTCTGACTTCGTAACCAGGCAGCCACTTTTGGCCCTGTACATTCATCAACAAGAAAACGCATTTATTTGACCCCTGCAGCCAGAGGCATGAATTCTGTATTTTCGAGCGTTTTGTTAGCAAACAAGAGACAGGCACGAATGTCTTCTGGTGTAAGTGAATCATATTCTTCACAGATTTCCTGTTCAGTTGCACCGTGTGCAAGCAAGTTCAGGATATAGTCTACGGTCAAACGGGTGCCCTCGATGACGGGTTTTCCCATTATAACATCAGAGTTCACTGTTATGCGTTGTAGAAGCTGTTCATCTGTCATAAATCTGCCCTTATGTAATTTTACTATTTCCAGCTAGTATACCACAGGCATTTGTATGGGAATCATTAAAAAAACGGCAACGTTGCGCGATGCAACGTCACCGTTATAAAGAATCGTTTGGACTGTCGGATTATTTGTTCATTACCTTTGCTACGACCGGCGCGTCAATGCGCTGCCATTCGGGCATAGGTCCGGCGAGGGGGCTTGCATATTTCAGGAAGGCTTCGGTTACGCCGTTGCCAGATTCGTTGATGAAGGCATCCGGCATCTCGGTGGAGTGGCGTGCAACGGTTTCGAGCGGGGTCAGGAAATAGGACACGGCGTAATCGCCCACACGCTTGATGGCAACGGAACCGTCAATGTCATGACGGATGGCGTAGTGCGCCGCCTTTTCGCCTACTGCACGGGCTTCGGTCTGGTCGGTTGCGCTGACACAGCCAAGGAAGCTGCGCTGCAGGTAGCCGAGTGTATCGGCGCGCACGCGCTTGGTTAGTTTGGATTCTTTGACCCATGCTGCGAGTAGGTCGCCCAGCGCACCTGTACCGGAAAGCTGCACGTTGCCGTGGGAATCCTTCTCACCGCCAGTAAATTGGGAAGCAATGGCTTCGCCGTTCTCATCCACAATACCTTCGGAAACGGCAATAACGCAGCGACCGTATTGATCAAAGACCTGTTTCACATCTGCTGCGAATTTCTCTTTGGTGATAGCCCGTTCCGGCAGGTAAATCAGATGTGGGCCATCGTCTGGATACTTGCGTCCCAGCGCGGCCGCTGCCGTCAGGAATCCTGCGTGGCGTCCCATCACCACGCCGATATAAACGCCGGGGATGGCGCGGTTGTCGAGGTTCGCGCCTGCAAAGGCTTGCGCCACAAACTTCGCTGCAGAACCGTAGCCTGGACAGTGGTCCGTAACTTTGAGGTCGTTGTCAATGGTCTTGGGCACATGGATGACGCGCAGCTCATAACTGTTGTCTTTCGCCTGCTGATTCACAATACGGCAGGTGTCTGCGCTGTCGTTGCCACCGCAATAGAAGAAGTAGCGGATGCCGTGGGCCTTGCATACTTCAAAGATGTTCTTGCAGTACGCTTCGTCCGGCTTATCGCGGGTGGACAACAGCCCGGAAGACGGCGTTACCGCCATTGCTTCCAGATTAGCCGTGGTCGCTTCAGTAAGATCAATCATGTTTTCATTGATGATGCCGTTCACACCGTGTAACGCGCCATAGACGCGGGTGACCTGTCCGAATTTGCGTGATTCCAGGACAACACCTGTAACGCTCTGATTGATAACGGCTGTAGGCCCGCCGCCTTGGGCAACAAGCACTTTTCCTTCCAATTTCGACATGGTATGCTTCCTTCTCGGTAGAATTTTCAGGGGGTAAAACAGCGTCACCGCCACGATCGGCGTGACTGGAGTGGTACAGCGGAATTATGACATGGTAACGCGAAGGGAATCAACTATACAAACAGGCGCATTCCCGATATCAGGGAATGCGCCTGTTTCAATAATTTCAGTTACTGTTACTCTTCTGTAGTAGCCGTCGGGAATGTAATGGCGCGTGCGCCGAGTTCTCTATTCAGCATGAACATGGGGCCGGGTGCGTCTTTGGCGAGTTTCAGCTGCTGCACGATTTCGTCTGCATTGGCTTCTTCTTCCACCTGTTCGTTGACGAACCAGTTCAGGAATATGGCCGCTGCATGATCGCCCGCCTTGGTGGCGGCAGAGTACAGTTTGTTGATGCAGTCAGTAATGTGGCATTCGTGTTTGTATGCCGCCTGCATGGCATCCAGCGCCCCTTTCCAAGTGGCAGTAGGCTTGGCAATGGCTTCCAGTTTCACATCGCCGCCGCGTTCGTGCAGATAGGCAACGAGCTTGTTGGCATGGGTAAGTTCTTCCACGGTCTGCGCCCGCATCCAGGTGGCAAAACCACCAAGATTCTCTGACTCAAAATAATTCACCATAGCCATGTACAAATACGCAGAGTAAAGTTCCTCGTTAATCTGCTTGTTAAAGGCTTTCTGCAATTCCGCTTTCATCATGTCCTCTGATCTCCTGATTGGTTGTTAAGGTTTAGATACTCTTCCTTGCCAAGTAAACAAAAAGAAAGGCGCATCAATTCCCCTCTTTTGTTGACTCTGTTTCTTTGTCCACGTCATGCACGCGGCATTTGGAACAAAATCCTGTAAAAATGATTCGGTGCCCCGTAATGGTAAAGTCCGGCATATCCACCAGTGGTTGCTGCACCCATTTGACGGCCTCGTCCGGCACATCGTTTACCTGACCGCATTTCAGGCATTTGACATGATAGTGCGGCTTGGGATTGCCGTCGTAAAGACGCTGCATGCCCGCTTCCTCAATGACCATAATAGCATGTTTTTGCGCTAATTGTTCCAGATTACGGTAGATGGTGCCCAGACTGACATTGGGTAGTTCTCTTCGGACAATTTTGTAGAGTTCTTCAGCAGAAGGATGCCAGTTTTTACGGTCAAGCACCTCTACTAGAATCTGCCGTTGTTTTGTGACACGATCAAGGGGAAACGATGATTTCAAATCTATATACTCCTTACTTCATGAGTACAGTTGACAAGTTTATAAAACAGGCAATGCCCTTCGCGCTGTGACACGAGCAAGACCGATAAGGCGCGGGCTTACGCTGACGCATTTAATCTTGCGGGCTATCAACTTTGGCAGGTATTGCGGTTGCCCGCCCATTTCACCACAAAGAGAAAGGGGCTTTCCGCACCGTTCAGCGGTATCTGCAATATGCTCTATGATCCGCCAGAATGCAGGTCGGTCCGGCGTATAGTCACCGGCAACCAGACCGTTATCCCGGTCAACGGCGAAAAGATATTGTACCAAGTCGTTGGAGCCGATACTGCCAAAATCCGCCGCTTCAAGAATTTTCTCCGCACAGATACAGGCCGCAGGCACCTCAAACATGACACCATGTTCGATATTTCCTATTTCAATACCACTAATACTTTGCATGAATCGGGCACGCAATTTCAAGAATTGCTGCTCATCCACAATCATGGGATAGGTGATGCGTATGGGGCCATGGGCAGAAGCGCGGGCAAGGGCTCTGGCCTGTGTGCTGAAGAGCTCCGGCTGACCAAGCAACAAACGTGCGCCACGATATCCCAAGGCGGGATTATCTTCCCGTGGCAGTTTGAGAAAACGTGCCGCCTTGTCGCCGCCCAGATCAACCAACCGAATGTAGACAGGACGGCCCTGCATCCGTTTCACCACATGGGCGTAGCGGTCATATTGTTCATCCTCGTTCAGAATCCTGTCTGCCAGAATAAATTCAAATTCCGTTCGGTATAGGCCAATGCCTTCTGCGTCCATGTCCAGTGCAAAATCCACTTCGTTGGCTGTATTGATATTCGCCAGCACTTCAAAGCCAGGCACCGGAGGTACGATAGTTTTGCGTTTGGGGGCAAGCCGCCCCAGCGCGGGATACAGGTTCAAGGTCTGGCGCGTGGGATTAACAATGCATTCGCCGGTCGTACCGTTGATGATAACGTGGTCGTCGGGACCAATCTTTTGAAGCAGGTTTTTTACGCCGCTCACTGCGGGGATGCCCATAGCACGCGCCAGAATGGCCACATGCGACGCCGGTCCCCCGCGCTCGGTCAGAAACCCCGCCGTATTGTCCGCATTCATGGTTACCGTTTCACCGGGCATCAGTTCCTCAGCGACGATGATACAGGGGGTATCAGAAGCGCTATCCTGCTGGGGTTGCTCTGCTGTATCGCCACGTTCCTGCCTGAACATTTCAAGGATGCGCCGCCGCACTTCACCAATATCCGAGGCGCGGTCTTTCAGGTAATCATCATCAATCTCAAGCAGCCGTGCTTCGTAGGAATCCAACACATCCACACAGGCCGCTTCGGCGTTCAAGTGCGTCTTCGCAATCTTGTCTGTAGCTTCCTGCGCCAGCATCTCGTCTTCGACGATCATTTTCTGGGCGAGAAAGATGTTTGCCTGTACCGCGCCAACGCGCCGTTTCACCAGGTCAATTAGTTTGTCCAGACCTTCGGACGCGCCACGAATCGCCTGGACAAGCCGATCCTTTTCTACAGCCACATGCTCATCCGCCACATGATAGCGTGGCACATATTCTCCGGAGTCGCGCATGATGATGCGCACTGGTGCGCACGCAACACCATCGCTGACAGGCATCGCCGTTAATCGTTGCTCAGGCTTTTTTGTTTCTTCTACCATCGCTTCCGTGATATACCTTTATCGCGCAGTGTGCAAAATCCGGGAAGTGTGGCAACCATCGCACAACTGAAGGCTGCCCTAACATTAAACCACAACAATGAATTGTAGGTTGGGTAAAGCGTAGATCATCATAGACTTGAACTGTACTATAATGAACCTAAGTATAGCATACGATATGTGACGTCATGCGACAAAACAGATAAAGGAACTTTGTCATGAAAGTGCATCGCACCCGCTTGGTTATGGCATCGCTGATACTGTTGAATGTGATGTGCGCCGCCCGCGCCAGTGAAACCAAGGCGAACGACCATATACTTGCACAACCGGGTACATGGGGGCACACGGATGCTGTGCAGGTTCATAACGGAAACACGCAGATTGAACAGGACTATTTTGAGGCCCATTTTAACCCGCAGATGTCAGGCGCCGTTGAGATAAATCTTTCTGGCGAACCGCAGGATTGGCGCAATTATGAGGGGCTCTCTTTCGATATTGAGAACGCTGGAACCGAAAACTGTGCGGTGCAGGTGATCGTTGAAAGCGTGGATGATATGGGACGCACCCTGAATTCTCGGCGAACTGTAACCGTTGTCGCTGGTAAGCGATTACGCCTGCCGTTCTTTTTTCTCAATGGCAATGCTGGCCCTTATTGGGGCATGCGTGGTATTCCGATGTATTACCAGTTGGCCCATGTGGCCTTTGCAAATCCGGCTGCCAACATCAACCTCGCACAGGTGGTGCGAGCGGCATTGGCGCTGGAAACAAAAGAGCACGCAGCAACGCTGCGCCTCCATGAAATTGCGTTGTTCAAAACGGGAAGTGACCGGGCTCGGCTTGTGCCCCATCCCTTTATTGATGCTTACGGGCAATACGTCCATAAGGATTGGCCGGGTAAGATTCATGATGATGACGATCTGAAGGCATCTCTTGCAACAGAACAAGAAGCACTTGAGGCAGCACCGCTGTTGTCCGGCATGGACGCTATGGGCGGCTGGCAGGATGGCCCTCAACTGGAAGCAACAGGCTGGTTCCGTGTGGAACAGGTGAAGGGGCGCTGGTGGTTTGTCACCCCGGGAGGACGGCTGTTCCTTTCCATCGGCGTGAATTGTGTCCACTATGGCGACAGCACGTTTATCGAGGGTCGTGACGACTGGTTTTCAGAATTACCCGACAGCAACGGGCCGTTTGCACATTTCTGGGGCAGCGTATCTGGTGTACACAGCCTAGCAGAACCCATCGGCGGCAGTGGATGTGTATTCAATCATTACGGCAGTAACCTGAAACGAAAATTCGGCAAGGGCTATGTTATTGCGGCGCGCAACCTGGCCTATAACCGGCTCCTTGCCTGGGGATTCACCACCATCGGCAACTGGTCGGACGGCGACGTACTTAAGAACTCCCCCATGCCATTCACAGTAACCGGCAGCAGCGGTAGCGCACGCCCACTCGAAGGCAGCGCCGGGTACTGGGGTAAAATGAAGGATGTGTTTGACCCGGATTTCGTCGAAAATACCAACGTAGCAATGGAATATCTTGCTGCTACTTATCGGGATAATCCAAAAGTTGTAGGGTTCTTTGTGGACAATGAAATGTCATGGTCAGGTATCGCGTCGGCAACGCTGCAAAGTCCGAAAGACCAACCCGCACGGGTTGTGTTTATTGCCCTGCTTCAGGAGCAGTACGAGAATATTGACGCATTAAATGGTGCATGGAACACACAATCTGCGGACTGGACCACCCTTACCATGCCTTCAACGCCCAACAAACAATGCCGCGAGGAT
Source organism: uncultured Nitrospirales bacterium (assembly GCA_964493075.1). Taxonomy (GTDB): domain Bacteria; phylum Hydrogenedentota; class Hydrogenedentia; order Hydrogenedentales; family CAITNO01; genus SLFT01. Next base: position 10,533 of record CAZBNU010000135.1, read on the forward strand.
TGTGCCGCCTTAGAGTACCGCTTCGCGCGCCAGTATTTCGATACCATCGGCAATGCGCTGAAACGCCACGCGCCAAATCATCTCTACCTCGGTTGCCGGTTCACGCCTGTGTATGCCCCCGAAGCAGCATTACGCGCCTGCGCTGAAGTCGTGGACGTCGTCAGTTACAACATGTATTCCCGCACCATTGCGCCTGACCGGTATAGTGATTTCGGTAAGCCGGTCATCTTCGGCGAATTCCATTTCGGCGCCACAGACCGGGGCATGTTCCATCCGGGGCTGCAAAAGACCGTCGACCAGAGCGAACGTGCGGCGGCCTATGCTGGCTACATTGAAAGTTTGGCGCTGCACCCTGCCGTCATTGGCGCCCACTGGTTCAAATACAGCGACCAACCCACCACGGGCCGCACCCTGGACGGCGAAAACTATAACATCGGTCTGGTC
>CAZBNU010000136.1:0-3913 GCA_964493075.1 uncultured Nitrospirales bacterium
GAAAGCCGGATTGCAAAGCCCAAAGAGATGCTGGAACTTCTTGGCCTTGACCCCCTGCAAACCCGTGTGCGCAAAACGAAGACACTACTGCAGTAATGCTTGGAAATACCAAAAGTCTCGTGGTGCAAAGGGCCTCAGGCGCGGGGATGAAACGCCTTGTGCGCATTGGAAAGCCGTTCCGCGCTGACGTGGGTATAAATCTGGGTGGTGCCGATATCCGCGTGTCCCAGCATCTCCTGCACGGCACGCAAGTCGGCGCCGTTATCAAGCAGATGGGTGGCAAAAGAATGACGCAGCGAATGGGGTGTCACATTCTGCGCTATATTGGCCTGACGTGCGTACCGCTTTACCATACGCCACACCGTAGTACGGCCAAGCCGTTTTCCGGAAGCGCCGATGAATATGGCGTCGTCCCGTTGTGCCCACTGCATGCGCAAGGGCAGCCAGGCGCGCAATTTCTCCATGGCACCTCTGCCCAGGGGCACCATCCGTATTTTAGCGCCTTTGCCCCGTATACGCACGTTGGCCTCTTCCAGACTGACGTTTTTCATGGGTAGCGTCGCCAGTTCCGATATGCGTAGGCCGCAGGCATAAAACAACTCAAGCATAGCGGCGTCACGCACCCCTTCCGGCGTCGCCACATCAGGCGCACCAAGTAACCGTTCAATCTCTTCTGTGGAAAGGCAGCGCGGCAGTTTTCGCAACAAATGGGGCGCTTCCGCCATTTCCGTGATGTCTGTCTCACAGAAGTTTTCTTCCACCAGAAAACGGTGGAACCGCCTGATGGCGCTTAAATGCCGGGCAATGGAACGGGGCGACATGCCTTCATCACGCAGGGCGGACAGGTGATCGATAACGTCCTCAAACACAATGTCGCCGGGAAGTGCGATGTCCTGATCTTCAAGGCCGTCCAGGTAGCGCCGCACATCGGCAGCGTAGGCCGCCAGTGTTTTTTCGGCAAGTCCCGCCTCGAAAACCACCGATTCCATGAACCGATCAAAAGCAGTATTCAGGGCAAATAAATCCTCCGACATAGCACCGTCCTTAAACAGACCACCCCGGCGCCGCGCATGCGCGACACCGGGGCGTTCATTAGAATCTTTCAGTTATCCAATTATGGAAGGACAACCGTAATTTTGAACTCAGCGCGACGGTTCAGTTTGCGATTTGCAGGACCATCGTTCGGCACTGCCGGACGGGTCAGGCCAAGGCTCACTGTCTCTACGCGGGCTGCATCAATGCCGCTCTCAACCATGTACTTCTTGACCGCATCGGCACGACGCTGACCAAGACCCATGTTGTACTCGGCAGGACCTAAGTCGCAGGTGTGACCTTCGATAACAACCGTGTCCTTACCATGCTTCTTCATTTCAGCAACCAGTTTGTCAACTTCCGCTTTGCCTTCGGGCTTCAACACAGCCTTGTCGAAATCGAACAGGACGTTGTTAAGCACGATAGCCGTACGGTCAACCTTGGGCGGGGGCGGGGGCGGGGGCGGGTCCGCAGGCTTAACTTCTTCAACCGGCTTTACCCACTGGTTGTAAACAATACCACGGTTACCCCACAGTTCACTGTCATCCACATTGCTGGCCGGCTCTTTGGGCCACCACCAATATCCGGAACGGCCTGCTGCGCCACATCCAGTATTGGAATCGGCTACGGGTTCGGGGGTCGCGCCGGTGTTACCCCACCAGGACATGTCGTCCCAGACTTTCGCTGCATGGGCGGGAATTCCAATCGCCAACACAGCAGCAATCAACGTTACAACTACTAATCTCTTCATCTCGGTTCTCCTTCTCGCGGGTTCTGTATATACGCCCTTCCACTGAACTCTTATACTACACACTTACATCCACATAAACGCTTGTAGTTTAACTACACACGTATTAAAGCAGAAACTACCTTCTAAAGTCAAGAGAAAACACCTGCTATTCCTCAAGGTCTCCTCTATCCTTCAGCAATATCTTGATTCAATTATATCATAATGTAGCAACATTGGCAAATCAATTTTCATTCCTGATGCTCTGACGACTGATTTTCGCGACGCCGCCTGTTCTATTCCTGTAACCACCCAAAAGTTCCAAGCCTGTTTTGGAACGCGACAGGGATGTCGCATCTACGTTGTTTTTGTTTCAACGGGTACCAGCCAAACCTTGTATCTCCTCCTCCGTCAGCGCATTATCATACAGTCGTACCTGCTTCATCCAGCCGTTGAAGTAATCGCCTGCGCCGGCCCCGATATGCAGGGGGGCATCGTTGGAAATATCATATTCTCCAGATACATCTTTCTGGCTGGTGGCTGACAGCTTGCCGTCCACATAGAAGCGGAGTTGATTCCCTTCGCGTACCAGCGCAAGGTGTCGCCATCCAGATGCGAGGGCATGGTCATCGGTAACATTCACGCCTGCATCAAGACGGAATATCCGGCCTGAAGGCAAGGTGCCGCAGAACAGACTGCCTTCGTAAAGGGCCATGGACCATGCCCGGCGATATTTGTTGTCGGAAGTATCCAGCGGTTCTCCCACTGGCGTCCACTGGTCTTTGCCATCCAGCCGGTACACTTGCGCCGAAGGCAGCGTGCCCGTATACAGTTTTCCGTTGTATACCATCATGCCCATGGTCTCCAGTTCCTCGCCCGGCCTACCACAGGATGACCATGCACCTACCGTGTCCATGCGATACACATGGGCCAGTGGCCAGGTGGAAACGTGCAATTGCCCGCCGTACACACAAAAGGAATAATCCTGATGAATAGGCGGGTTGATGGTGCCGCCCGTATAAGCCCAGCCCGATCCGTCGTAGCGGAAGGGACCGCCCGGCGCATCATAAGAAACCATATACAATGCGCCGTTAAAGGCACAAGGGTTCAACACGCGCCTGCCGGGGTTGCCGCAATAGAACCACTCCTCACCGCCTTCATATCGGTACAAACCAAATCCGTCCTGCTTCAAGGTCGTCGCATACAGATGCCCCTGAAACACGCCCAACCCGCCCATAGTCGCCGCCTCTCCTGTTTCCGCGTTCGTCAACGTGCCGCAATGGATCCACGATCCGTCACCGTCGTATCGGTACACCTTGCCGCCGGGCGTGGTGTTCTCGGAAGCGACAAGGGCTGATCCTGTAGTGTCGTACCACGAAGTACCCGCATACAGATGCCCGTCATGCACCGCTAACGCTGCCACGGCGTTGCTCGCATCAGGACTGCCGCAACTTTCCCATGCGTCACCGCTTGCATAGCGATAAACGCGGCCCCGTTCGTTCGCGCCTGATTCACAAGTCGCCGCATACAGGGAACCTTCATGCACCGCCATGCCGAATACAAATATCGCGTTCCCCGGTCTGCCGCAATCCTGCCACGGTTCAGGCACAGCGCCGTTGTCCATGCCGGCAAAGACCGTGCGGTAGTTCGGCTGTGAATTGGAAACGCCGCTGTAGGTCGCCAGACCAAAATTGATGCCTCGGCGCGTGTCAGCGTCAAATTTGCATACCAGATCACCCAGCGCATCATCGAGCGCCTCTTCCGTATACACGTCCAGGGACACCGTAAAATCGCCGCTTCCAAAGGGAAGGGATGCCGTGTCCGCAACCTTCATGAAAGAACCGATGCCATCAAACCGCGCCGCAGGCGCACCATCAGGGGCGGGAACATCAAAAAGTACGCCATGATTTTCCCCATGCAGCCCATTGCTGGATAGGTCGCGTACATCTTCCAGCAGCGGCCAATAGGCAACAGGCGTTGTTGTTGAAGATACACCAGACAACAACAGGACGGTAATACAATAAACAGCAGTCATGGTTCATGTTCCTTTTTCTACGCTTTACCCAGACAACTAAACAATTCAGGCTTCCGTAGGCGTACCTTCCCAGGTGCGCCTTCTTTCCGCTGTAAACGGCTATCTCGCCCATTTCAGCG
>CAZBNU010000136.1:4013-10839 GCA_964493075.1 uncultured Nitrospirales bacterium
CGCCCATTTCAGCGCACCTGGGAAGGTACGCCTACGAAAGCAACATCTTGTTTTTGACGCTATAAATGTTTTCGCAGGAATGCAATAATTTCCTTGCGGCCTTCGGGCGTTTCCTGATGACCCACATCGTAACGCAACAACTTCCAGTTTTCAGGTTTGCCCCATGCAGCATACACCTCGTTCAGGTTTGCCTCGACAATATCCAACCCTTCCGGTGGGGTCAGTTTGTCCTGAAGCCCGGCAAGTGCGAGATGTGCCCGCGGGGCAATGAGCGCGTTGATATCGGAAGTGGAAAAATGATTCAACAGGCCTGGCACGTAGTAGTAGATACCGTGGCCGCCAAGGGTGTCGTGTTGCAGGAAGGTATGCAAATCGGTGAGACAGCAGATGTCCACCGTTACGGCGATGCGTTCATCCAGCGCCGCCAGCCACCACGCCATGGTGCTGCCCATGGAAATACCAAGCGTGCCGATACGCGAAGCGTCCACATCGTCACGGGTCGCTAGATAGTCCACCGCCTTGATGCTGTCATAGACCATCATGCCCCAAAGCACCCGGTCCTGCCAGAGCATCGCCTTGAACATGTCTTGTTCCGGCGTATGAGCGCGTTCACCGAAGACCCACGTATCAAAGCACAAGCCCATATAGCCCATATCGGTAAGCACTTTCGCATAGGGCGGATCTTGCAGGTAGGAACGCCCTTCCACGAACTCTTTCTTGCCTATATCATAGCCACCGCCGTGGGAATGATTGAACAGGACCACTGGCGCTGGGCCGTCCATCTTTTCCGGACGCGCCAGATAGGCTGGAACTTCCTCAATGCCATTGAGATCAAGCACCAGCGTTTCGAGCACATATCCGTCCCGCTTCTCTTCCGAAATCTTACGGGCGCTGACAGGCCGGTCACGCGGCGGCAGGGTACCCATCAGACCATACAGTTCCTGGCGCAGCTGTGCCGCTGTGGCCTGGGTATAGCGCATTCCTTTCGGCGAAGGCACATCAAAGAAAGGTTTTGCCAGCGCCGGCGCGCCCAGCACCCCCGTCGCCAAAAACGTCATCATCGAACGTCGTGTCATATCCACAGGAACGCCTTTCTATGAGTAGGAGTCGTGCAATCAGGACGTATTATAAACCTGCGGATATCAGGAGACAAGCATGTCGCTTTCGTAGCGTACCCTTGCAGGTGGCCGTTTTCTATTGTAAACGGTTATCACGCCTATTTTGGCGCGTGGGAAGGTGCGCCTACGATGCTTTAGACGGGAAAAATGCTATAATAGTTGCACCGACTATTGAACCTGCTGGAGTATCCCCATGAATATCCGCGAAGTATGCCGCTTTCCGTTCCTGGCCCAAATTTGTACAGCCGCCTTATTGTTTTTTTTGGCATCTTTACCTGCTGCGGCGCTGGACCGCCCCGCCGATCCTGTGATTGTGTCGGGTGCGCAGATTCCTGCTCTTAACGGTTTTGCGCCGGGTGATATTGTGGCATTTCGTTATGATGGTGACTGGCATCAGATTCCGGTGCAGGTGGATGAACGCGCTGTACTTGACTTCACCGATGTTTACGATGGCAACTTCTTCCTCGGAAGCATGTCCCGCCTGGACTATACAGATGTCGGCACGTTTGCAGGGCCTGATCCCAATCCCACGGTGGATGCAGACGACGAAGTGGTGTTTATGGCAAAGGACGCCGGGGAATTTTGCGACGAGATGAACAGCCCGCCCACGGGAGTAATCGGCGCAGGAGGGGTTCAAATCACGATTACCGATCCCCTTGGCGGTGCGCCCGGATACGTCTATCTTTTTCTTCAGGACGGATCACTGGATCCTGCCGCCGGGATCAGCTATGTGGACTATGATTTCAACCTGCTCTCCGGGGATTACAAAACGACTTACGTTATTGCTGCGGGACCAAATCCGGAGGATTCAACCATTACGACCGCCTACTACCAGCGCCACTTCCAGGATCGATGGATAGACGACGGGCTGTGGATTTTTGCGGGTTCGGCGACGGGGGTAGATATTTTGGACAGACACAAAAATCTGTTTGGCCCAGGTGTTTGCGAACGTTCCGAGGACACGTTTTCCGATAAGGAGGGCGCATTTATTATCAACAAAAGCGGCCCTGTACGGGCTATCAGAAGTTACCTGGGCGCAAACAGCGGCCCCCGTACACAGCGTGAACATTTCTATTACGAACAGCGCGAGGACATAACCACCTATTTGCGCGTTCATCAAATCCCGGGGGTCATGGATTTCTTCGACTACTCGGGCGCGGCCCTGGGCATGACCTACCAGAACAATAACATGGCTTCGAGCGTTATTATTGACGGGGTTGACGACACTGTATCTTCGGGAATTGTGTATACCGAACTGGTATCCGGTGCGCCGGGATCGCTGGTCAAGTTGAACAGATTTGTCACCAATATCAGTACGTTGAACATCATCACCTACTATCTCGATGCGGCATCCCCTCCGGAAACCCAATGCACTGGCGATGCTTTCGCCTATGGATCGAGCGGGAACCATATCACTTCAACCATTCCAATCACTGACCCGGTTAACGGGGGTACTGCAGCACTTGCACTGACAAGTACATTGTATTTTGATGCGCCCGGACTGACCATGACCGATGCCGAGCTGCGGCGATCCTGGTTTGATCAGTCATTGACGAGTTCGTCTCAGGTCTGGCTGTCCGGCGATGTGGAAGGGGAACCGGCCCCCTGCACACCGGACCTCGTCGCGCCTGTAATCACACTCCTTGGCAACAATCCGGAGCAGGTTGGATTTGGATATCCCTATATTGATGCCGGGGCGACAGCATTGGATTTGTGTGACAATGATATAAGCGAGTCTATTACTGTTGTGGACGAGGTGAATACGGGTGTTCTTGGTGAATATACTGTTACCTACTATGTCGCAGATGCGGCAGGCAATATGGCGGATGAAGTGACACGCACAGTGCATGTTGTTGACGACCTGCCGGATGTTCCTGTTGCCGGTGGGTTGGGCTTGGCAATTCTTGTTGCTGCAACGGCGCTTGGTGGTATTGTGGTATCTAACGTAAAGACGCAACGGCGCAAAGGATAATGTAACGATGTCTGGAAAACATCAACCTATGGACCCGCAGCGGAAAGCCGCATTGATGGCTTCTTTGAAACGTGACAAGCAGGACAAGGAACAGACCTATCGCGAGCAAGCATTGAAACTCTTCCCCCACGTCTGCCAGCGGTGCGGTCGCGAGTTTTCTGGCAAGCGTCTCCGTGAACTCACGGTGCATCACAAGGACAATGACCATTTCAACAATCCGCCCGACGGCAGCAATTGGGCGTTGTTGTGTCTGTACTGTCATGACGATGAACACGGCACCTACGAGCAGCGCGGGTTGTATGCTGAGGGCGCGCAAACCCTGAAAACCGAACCGTCGCTGGGGCATAATCCTTTCGCGGGATTGCAGAATCTGCTGCCACCGGAAGGGGATAATGAAAAATAGTCTTGTGTCTATTGTCCGACCCGGTCCGACCCGTCCGACCTGTCCGACAACTTCAGGCAGCAATACGGACTACCTATTTATAGCTGTTTTCGATTTGGATTAGGGAAAAACAGGAAGCGGAAATATGAAGATAATGGTGGTTGGCATAGTCCTGGCGTGTACGCTCTGTGCATCTGATGTTTTTGCGGAGAAAGAGAATATGGCTACACCGATAACAACCCTTTCGGAAGCAGTGGTCTGGTTGAAGCAGGAAGCGCACCGGATTATCCGTGCTTCTGAACGGAAAATGGCGGACGGCACGGCCGCATTTCCGCCGCAGGTAGGCATTCATTATGAGGCGTTCTGGCTGCGTGATTACGAATATACGCTGGAAGGTTCCGTTGATTCCTATTCCAACAAAGAATTAACGGATGCCTGCCGTCTTTTTGTGAAGAGCATGGATGCCAATGGCGCCGGGGTGGATTGTGTGAAGTTCGACGGTACGCCCATCTATATGCCCGGTTATGGAACCATGGGTGAAAATCCGGTTGCTGACGGCAGCCAGTTTACGGTGGGGGTTGCGTGGCACACGTATCAGAAAACAAAGGACGAGGTACTTCTGAAAGAAATCCTGGACGCGCTGGTAAAAACCATGAATGCCGTGCCCCGGAATCCTGAAACGAAACTGGTGCATATCCGTCCGGGGAAACCGCAGGATCGTTGTCCCTACGGGTTTACTGATACCATCGGCAAGGAAGGGGACGTGTTGTTCTGTTCGCTGTTGTATGTGCAGGCGTGCCGTCAGTTGGCGGACCTGTTGACTGCGGGCGATCGTGCTGCCGAAGCAACCTCATGGCGCGAGGAAGCGACCAAAGTAACCGAAAGCATCAACAAGGTATTTTGGGATCAGGAAATCGGCTTGTATCGTGCAGCAACCGTTACCTGTCGGGAACCTGATATCTGGGGTTCCGCCTTTGCCGTGTTCCTGGGCGTGGCGAATACAGACCAGTCACGGGCGATTGCAACCTATTTCAAAGAATACTACGGCGAAATCGTACAGCACGGCCAAATCCGGCATCTAACCGGTGGTGTGTACTGGCAAAAGGGGCGGAAACGCGATGAGTACCAGAACGGCGCGTACTGGGCAACGCCCACCGGCTGGTTTGTTTATACATTGGATTTGGTTGACCCCGCACTGGCCGATCAGACCGTTATTGACATGGTGAACCATTTCAAGAAATATGGGGCCTGTGAATGGATTTTCGGAGAACAACGGCAGTTGCCCCACTACCTCGCCAGCGCTGCGCTGCCTCTGGATGGCATCCGTGCGATGTGCGAACGTCGGACAGGACGAAAATAGACATATCCCTGACGCAGTTATATTCTCCTACTCCACCGTCGGTTCGCCCTCAAGGTAACCCAGTGATGCCAGAAACCGATCCATTTCCTTTATGGTGTCGGTATAAAATTCCTTGCTTTTGTAATTAAAAAAACCATGTTTCTGCCCTTCGTATAGTTCCAGGTCGCAACGGATACCTTTTTCGTTCATAATCTGCTTGTATTTCTCAGCGGTGCTTACAGGAATAAGTTCGTCCTTCGTGCCCAAAAAGACAATCGTTGGCGGCGTATTCTTGTTGATGTTATGCATCGGCGAAATATCCTGCCAATATTCTTTAACGCGTTCATAGGCATAGCCGTCCTGGCTGGTATCAAACACAGGATTAAATAGTACCAGCGCATTGGGCACACTGCTAATGGCTTGGTCTTCTCCTTCTTCATTGAAGGCGGTGGTGGTGCCGGTCGTGGCGGCCACATGACCTCCTGCGGAACCACCACCAGCGATAACCTTATCGGGGTCTATGCCCAGTTCAGTGGCGTGCTGCCTGATCCAGCGAACAGCGGACTTGCCATCTTTTACGCATTCACGGGGAGAGGTCTGTTGCCGGGAGAACACCCGGTAATCCGCCGACATGGCGACCATGCCCCGGGAGGCCAGATATTCACAGTGCGGATAGAATTGGCTTGGTGAACCTTTCCTCCATCCGCCACCGAAAAAGAACACAATAGCAGGCCGCTTGTCCTCCGGACTTTGTTCCGAGGGCTCGAAAATGGAAATTTTGAGTTCCACATCACCGATGGTTTTGTACACAACTTCCTTGTCCGGCGTGAAACCTTCCACCTCAAGTGCGTAGGTGGACAACGCAGATAACAGAGGTAAAACGAAGGCTAAATTTTTGATACCGATCATTTCAGATTTCCTTTCCAGAAAAACGTTCTTAAAGAAATAGACAAGATTGCCTCGCTACCTTCAATAACGATGTCTGCGCGAGACACTGCAGGGCTCATTTGAAAAAGCGCTTCCATCCTATGGAAAACGAAGCGCCGTCAAAATCAAAACTGCGAGGTGAGGCAAAGTTATATCCCGCATTTATCGAAAGCATATTATATTTGTCCAGGGGAATATCCGCCCCTATGTTGGCATTAAAGGATGTAATCCACAAGTTATCGCTCACTTCAAGATTCAGAAAACGCCCATATTCCATGAATCCGTTCTTAATTTTGACTTTGTAGCCAGCGTAGGTTTCCGTCACGCGCAACACTACGGAAGGCTTCGTGTTCCTTAGTCTTTCCCAAAGCCCGTGATATTCCTTGCGCACAGGCATTCCCCATGGGAAGATATCCGCACACAAACCAACGTATGCCGCAGAACGATAAATTTCGAAGTCCGTATGAAGCGGCAAGAGCAAAACAGATGTGTCCTGTTTTTGGGTACGGACTTTTCCGGCGAAATACGCAAATTGCATGTATAAAGCCAGATGACGCGACATCACACGGCCTATCGAGATACTTGGGGTCCACAGGAGATGTTCGTCCCGGAGTGACGCGACCGTTCGCACATCCCGGAAACCCGGCGCAAGTATCCGCATCGCGGGCGAATAATAGCGATTGATAAGCGATTCGCTTTCCAACTTCGGATAAGCATTAAGAAATGCAGGCATAATAAACCAGCGGGATTCATTTAACGCTTCATCTTTGTTGTCGGCTGTTTCGTCTGTATCCTTCCTGAATTCGTTTGGGATTATTTCCGTTTCTTGGGCCGTTGCGGCTGAACAACACCAAGCGACAAAGCCGAATCCGAAAATCAGAAGCAACGGAATATTCTTGCGAAATAAATAACCGGTGCCCGTGGATAATTCATCAATGACATGCATAGGAACTCCATTTCGGACTCATACTGTTGAGAATATACCGGGAAAAATATTTTATGATTTCCACAACGGTGTTTCCCCTTCGTTCTTCTGAGGTGTTCCGGGGGTGCTGCGGCCTTCGGCGATATACTTCTCCATCAGTTCG
>CAZBNU010000137.1:0-4305 GCA_964493075.1 uncultured Nitrospirales bacterium
AGCCCTGGCGCAGTTATGTTTTGTTTGCGAAATATATCCTTGCCGTGCGCCGAGGACAGTCCCCATTTTTTGCTTATCCCTCGTCTACTGGCTCCCCAAAGGAAGTCTTCATTTTTGCTCATCTTTTGATATAGGCAAACACGTCCAGTGCCCGTTGTCGCGCTTCTTTGTGATCTACTATGGGAAAAGGATAGTTCTCGCCCAGAGTTATACCTGCAACACGCAACGCTTCTGGTGATGCCGTCCAGGGGGCATGGATATGCTTGTCATCCAAATCCGATACTTCGGGAACCCACCGACGGACATAGTCGCCATTCCCGTCGAATTTCTGGCCCTGCAGTATGGGATTGAATATCCTGAAGTAGGGTGCGGCATCGGGGCCGCAGCCGCTTACCCATTGCCAGCCGAGCGTATTGTTTGCCATGTCTGCGTCCACCAGCGTATCCCGGAACCAGGCTGCGCCGGACTGCCACGGCAGCAGCAGGTGTTTCACCAGAAAAGAGGCTACTATCATGCGCACCCGGTTGTGCATCCAGCCGGTATGCCATAACTCGCGCATGCCCGCGTCCACAATAGGATAGCCGGTTTGGCCCTGCTGCCATCGTTTCAGGGCGTTAGCATCATCGCGCCAGGGAAACCGTTCAAATTCAGGGCGCATGGGGCTGCGCAGCATGTCTGGAAAATAATGCAGCAGGTACGCGCCGAATTCACGCCAGTAGAGTTGTCGTGTGAACGCTTCCGTGTGGAAGATCAGGGTGGCATCGCGTTTTGACACGCACCGCGACGCCACCGCTGCGAGAATTTGGCCGGGCGTAATCTCGCCAAAATGCAGGTGCGGAGACAGTTTCGATGTTCCCGCCTGGGCGGGATAATCCCGCATATCGTGGTAGTCACCCATCTCATTTTCAATGAACTGTTCCAGCCGCAATTTTGCCCCTGCCTCGCCGGGTTGCCATGCTGCCTCCAATCCTGCCGTCCAGTGAATCTTCGGCAGCAGTCCCAGCGTTTCCAACGGAACACCAGCCGGGGCGTTGCCGGGTTTGATAAGCGCGTCCGGTGCGAGCAGTGGCTTGGATGCTGGTACTGCTGTGGCGCGTTTGTAAAAGGGCGTAAACACCTTGAACGGCCCGCCAGAATTATTCACCACATCATCAAAATGAATCAGATAATTGGTGCTGGAATAAATACGGGGTGCTACGTCCGCCTCTTGTAGCGCCGCCTCCACTGCAATGTCGTTTTCGTCTACGGGTGTACAACTACGATTCCAGAAAACCGCCGCCGCCTTGCACTTTCGTGCGAGTTCTGGAAGCACCTGTTCAGGCGTCCCAACACAAATCACAAGGGGAGAACCCAGGTCAGCGAGTATCTTGGACAGGGAATGCAGAGAATGATGCAGCCACCATTGGGATGCGCCGCCCGGCACGTGCGCCTTTGTTGCTTCGGGATTCCAGATAAACACGGGCAGGATGGGCTGCTTTTCCTGAACAGCGCCGTGTAGCGCCGGATTATCCGAAACGCGGAGTTCCTGTCGCAACCAGACAATGTTGGTCATACTTGCCTACCTTCTTCTGTCTTCGCCTTCCATACCGAGGATTTTGCCGTAATTATCCACATCCAGATGGGGTGGCAAGGGTATCTCAGAGGTGCCGTCGGCAGCAATAAACTGCTTTCGGTCCATTTTCTTATCCACGAAACCGAGTCGTGCCTTGGAGCCATCCTCGTTGTTCCAGACGTGCCAATAAATGACAAAGGGTGACGTATAGCCCTCTACCCCGCGGTCATACTCCGATTCCGTTTCATCCGACGGAAACCCGAACTTTTCTTCTGCCGCTTCATAGGTCAAACCGTAGTACAAGCCTTCCACGGTCTCCCGACTGATATAGGACCGTTCAGGCGCAACTTCTCCTTCACTCAAAGTTACTTCGGGTGGCGCTGCTGGTTTTGGAATTTCTGTTGTTTGTTGCGTCGGCGCGTTCGCGGTGCGCGCGGCGCCGAGGATATAGCCAAAGCCCAACGCTATTAACGCCAGCACAACCACAATGATAAGTATTTGCTGCGAGGACATTCACACACCTCCATCGAATAATGTTTACTGTCAATGCAGTATTTTATCATATAAGAAATGCGCTACAATACTGCAATCCCTTTCCGACTTTAAGATATGGAAAAACGCAAGGAGATTATTGTGAAAAACAGCGCGCTAAGTTTTGCTTTTGTTTTGCTGGCAATAACCAGTTCTACGGTAGGATATGCAGTGGAAACAGGTCTCGATGCCATGTCCGTGCTGCAGTGGGAAGAGAAAGCCCCGGGTGTCTGGTCAGGTACCATCGGTAAAGCGGAATACGTCACGTATATGTCCTACGCCGGCGCTCCCCCTAAAATTGAGGCATTAAAGACAATGCCTGCAGTGGAATTCCCCCTCGACAAGGAAAAATTGCGCGGCTGTGTTACCGGCAACCGTGCCATCGCCCGTGTTCCGTTGGGCGATGCAGAAAAACTCTATGGCTTGGGGTTGCAGTTTCAGGGGATGAACCGGCGCGGCAAGGTCTATCATCTGCGGATGGATCATTACAGCAGCGGGAACGAAAAACTGCATGCCCCGGTTCCCTTTTATATTTCCAGCGAAGGATATGGTATTTTCTTCAATACGCCTCATTATATTTCGATTTATGCGGGGGTGGGCAACCGGCATGACAGCCCAAATTTCCCAATGCCCAAAGACCGCAACACCGCACCAGACTGGGACGCGCAGCCCGCATCAGATGCGGTGGAAGCCAGCGTGATTTCTGACGGTATGGAAGTGCTTGTATTTGCGGGGCCAACGCCTCTTGATGTGGTACGCCGTTACAACTTGTATTGTGGCGGCGGTTGTCTACCGCCCAAATGGGGGTTTGGATTCTGGCATCGGATGCGTACCCATGCCAATGATGCTGAAGTGATTAAAGAAGTACAGGACTTTCAGGAAAGGGATTTCCCCCTGGATGTTATTGGTCTGGAACCCGGCTGGCACAGTAAAGCCTATCCCTGCACCTTTGAATGGGATCCAGGTCGTTTCCCGGAACCGAGTGCATTCATGGAGGCCATGATCAGCGCAGGCATTCATATCAATCTATGGGAAAATCCTTATGTTTCCCCCGACGCAAAAATCTACGATGCCATAAAGCCTTATTGCGGTTCCCATACGGTATGGCTGGGGCTTGTGCCTGACTACACACTGCCGGAACCCAGGAAGATATTGCAGGATCAGCACACAAAAGAACATCTTGATATTGGCGTCAGCGGCTATAAAATTGATGAGGTTGACGGCTATGATTTCTGGTTGTGGCCGGACCATGCCCTGTTCCCATCAGGCACGGATGCCCAGCAGATGCGGCAAACCTATGGTCTGCAAATGCAGCAGCTATTGATGGAGATATTCCGTTCAAAAAACAAGCGTACCTACGGCCAGGTGCGCGCCTCGAATGCTGGCGCTTCAAACTATCCCTTTGCGATTTATACCGACCACTATGACCATAGAGGGTTTGTTTCGGCGCTGGTCAATTGCAGTTTCACCGGGGTTTTGTACACACCGGAAATTCGTTCTGCAAGAACACCTGACGAATGGCTGCGCCGCATGCAGTCGGTCTGTTTTTCCCCTTTGGTCCAGTTGAATGGCTGGGCGGACAATACCAAACCCTGGTCGTTCCCGGAAGTGGAGCGAGAAGTTCGCAGCATCATCAAACTGCGCATGAGCATGCTGCCCTATTTCTACACTGCTTTCGCTAGATACCATTTTGAAGGGATTCCACCTATTCGTGCCATGGTACTTGAACCGGGATATGATGATAAGGAAACGATTACAGAGGGCAAACTTGATGCTGCTGATAATCCCTATGCCATGGCACTCCAGAAAGATGTGAGCGATCAGTACATGTTCGGCGCCTGTCTTCTGGTAGCGCCCATGTTTGTAGGCCAGAAATCCCGGGAAGTTATTCTGCCAAAGGGCAACTGGTACGATTTCTACACGGGCAGGCTTGCGGGGGGAGGCGAAGTTATCACAGTCAACGCTTCCCGCCACAAAATCCCGCTCTACGTGAAGGAAGGTGGCATTATCCCCATGATCCCAGAAGTCAACTGCATATCCAAATTAGCGTATCCGGTTCCCCTTGAAATACGCTGCTATGGAAAGGATGCCACGTCAACGCGACTCTATGATGATGACGGCGAGACCTATGGTTTTGAAAACGGGGAATATTGCTGGATGGATATCAGTGTTGAGAAAGACGCCGACGGACAACTCGTCGGTTCTATCGCCGAACCTATTGG
>CAZBNU010000137.1:4405-6285 GCA_964493075.1 uncultured Nitrospirales bacterium
AGATTGGCCTCGTCATTGGTGCCATGAATGTAGATATAGCGTTCTCGTGAGTCCACAACACGGCCTTCACCATCGCGCCCTTTGTTCACGCCAGGTTCCAGGCCCTCCAAAATAAAAATACGCGTCAGCACCAAATCCTCATCAGTTTTATCGCCGGGCGTCCACTTTCTGGACGTAGGCGCACGGGCTTCAAATATGCGGCCCCACGGCTCCCCTTCCCCTATCTTTCGCGCCACCGTGTGCCAGCCTGGGGGGGTCTTTTCGCTATTAACCAGCGAACCGACGCCGTTCCGGCCTGTGGAGCATGCCGTACTCCAGCGGACATTTCCGTTCTCAATAACATACAGCTGCTGCGCGGCCACAGACACCCAAAGCCCGGCGGCATCACCTACTCGTTCTTGCCATCCTACTTTCTGCAGCGCGGCAGCGTCTGGGCCACCTTTTCCACCTGCCCCGCTTACGGGCTGTGTCAATACCTGTACCGGCATCCCTTCGGGCGCGGCCATGTCTATGGGAATATCAGCTGGTGTCATATAGGTGTATCCCTCCTTCGTAGTGTAGGTCACAGTAATTTCACCCTGCGGCAGGGGTACGCGCAGACTTATATCTGGCAACCCTGTAATTGCAGCGGGAGCAATTCGTATCTTCTGCCAACCCGGTTCCGCAGGGCTCAAGCCCATCACGTATTCCGCAATGAGATAAATGGGACTGCTGCTCCAGGGATGCAGCCAACTGCAATTTTTCTTTTGGTCTGGCCCCCACGCTTCCATGCAAGTGGTAGCGCCATGCTTCAACATCTCGTGCCAGGAACGCTCGTCCCTGGAGGTAATGAGGTCATAGGCGAGGTCAGACGCACCCACTTTGAACAACCCTTCAATGACATAAGAAGCAATATACACACCGCAGGAAAGCCGTTTTTCACGGATATGGGCAATCATGCGATCTTTATCCGCACCTTCAGTGAGGTTAAACGCGAGTGGTACCGCGTTTGCATGAAGTGAACTGTGGCTGGAACCGGGCGCATCCACATACAGACCGGTTTCGGGGTCCACCAGGTGCTCGGCAAAACTCAAGGCCAACCGGTCGGCACGAGTGTCATAGCGCACTCCGGAACCGCCCAGCAGCCGCTGCAATTCCGCAGCGGCGCGCAACCCGCCATAGTAGAAGGCATTTACGACCGTGTTGCCCTTCTCCAGGGAATAGTCATAGTCGTAATCATCGCGCAAGTTATCCGGCCAGTCCACCAGCACCCACTTGTTTTTCTTTTTGTCAAGCCCGGCCAGCAGCCCCAATTCGTTTTCAAACTGGGCGAAATAATCAAACAAGCCTTCGTAAACGGCATCCACCACAAACTGGGCCACCGTTCTGTCTCCGGTCATGCGGTAATAATTCAGTACGAGCAACGGGAACTGCAGTGAGTACTCCGCGATTTCCTGCATGAAATTCCCCGGAGCGACCGCCATAATACCTTCGTGAATTTCACGGGAGTTGGCGAAATCCATGACGGCCTTGCGCGTCAGGGTCGGGTCGCCTGTAAGCCATAAATGGGAACGGGCCGCAATCACCGTATCACCCAGATACTGTCCCTTTTCCCGAGACGGACAATCCAGAAACCCACCCTGGGAACCCATCTTCACGCCATTCTGACACAGGCTCCAGATGTCCTCAAGCAACTTATTTGACGAGGAAAAAGAAACCGCCTTATCATCAAACGGATGGTGGCGCACCTCCACCCAGACTTCCGGCTCACTGGGCGCATCCAGTATCTCCATGTACCGGAAACTTCTGTAATCGTAAAACTCGATGACCTCTTCATCACCTGATAGAATTGGAAATTCCTCATACAGGCAATTGGCGCGCATTCTGTAGCGCACACCACC
>CAZBNU010000137.1:6385-10809 GCA_964493075.1 uncultured Nitrospirales bacterium
GGGATAAGCCGCATGTCTATATGTTCCAGAAACTGCGTCTGGTAGCCGGTTGTTTCTTCTCCCGAAAAAGCCTGCAACTGAAAGCAACGCCAAGTATCATCTGTAACAAAACGTTCTACCGAACCATCCTCATAACGCACGTCAAGGGCGAGCATAAAACCGGAACGATTATCCGCGCTGTTCCACACCCGGTTACGCAAGCCCTGGTAATACACATGGGCAGCAATACAGTTTTCGCCTTCGTTCAGAAATTCGGTAATATCCGCCCAGAAAAAGGGGTAGGCAAACTGATACCCCGGTTCCGGCCCCTGAAAACAGAACTGCCCGTTCGTGTAAAATTTGAAATAGTCGTCCCCGGTAATGGCTATAGTGGCGGAAACCGGCGATTCCTTTAAGGAAATTTTTTTTCTGAAGAGGGTATGTACATTGGTGGGGCCAAACAATTCAGGAACAGGCTCAGTCTCCCGGTGAAACAGGTTCAGCACCGAAGTACCTTCAAACACAGGATCGCGAAGCCACTCAGCACCTTCAAATACATCGCCATAAACGACGCTGGAACATAAGAGTACAATACAGATCCAACTCGCCTTAGTAGAATACATCAAACTCTCCTTCTGTTATTGTTTTCCATGCGTTTTTGCGACCTGGCGGCTTTGCGTTTGAACACGACACAAATCATCAATGCCGCGACGAAAATGAAGCCACAACACGAAAACCAAAGGCATAATTTCTGACATTTGCCTGGCTGCAATTGCGATAGGTGGAGCGGCAATCCCGAAAATAACTGCACCAGCAACCACCGCGCATGACCCGGCTGCCAGCGCGGGGTGTATCCAGCCAGGCGCTGCCATCTTCCGGTGCTTCCCCATAATCATAGTGCCAATCATCTTCGCACCATTCAAATACATTGCCGTTCATGCCGTACAAGCCAAAACTGTTGGGCTGCTTTTCGCCGACCGGATGGGCCCTGCCGTCACAGTTGTCCCAAAACCAGGCATACTGGCCCACTTTCTTGTAGTCGGGATCATTGCCCCAGGGAAAGCGGGTGGTGGTGCCAGCACGGCAGGCATACTCCCATTGGGCCTCACTGGGCAAGTGTACGGTCAGGGGTTCCTGTCCCGTGGCGGCAATATGCGCATTCAGGGCGCATACAAAATCCTGGGCATCATCCCAACTGATGTGATAGGCGGGATACATGTCCCCTTTCCCATAGACGGAACTGGGCGGCAGGCCCGGCCATTCTTTCATTACGGCCGACCATTGCGCCTGAGTAACAGCGTACTTGCCCATACAGAAGTCACGCTCGAAACACACCTCGTGTTGCGGTTTTTCGTCACTATCGCTGTCCGAATCTTCCGGCTCACCGCCCATCACGAATGTTCCCGCAGGAATATACACCAGTTCCAGCGGGACATCTCCCGGCAGCAAAATCGTCTTCTCTTCATGGGCCTTGAAAGCCTCGGTGTAAGCCACCACCCGAAACTTCGTTTCAGCACCAAATACGAAGGTGTTATCTGCGCCCATATTCCAGACAATGTGTTTGCCGGTGCCGCTGGATACCTGCCCCACATCGCCGGAAAGATGTTCCGGTTGGGGCGTGATGGTCCAGGTGGCGCCGCCGTCAATGGACACATCCAGCGTTACCATCGCCGCGCCCGTGTTGTCTTCCAGATCGTAATGGATATCTACGACATTCGATCCATCGGCGCGTTTCGCAGCCGCGATATTACTGACAAAAGGGACTCCCGACGCAGGCTTGTAATAAAGCTCCGATAACCGGTTCAATAAACTTCCCGGCAACTTATATAATTTATTGGTTTGCAAAAACCTACATTCCCTATGATTATACTTTGTTTAGAACAATAGGAAAACACATTTTACTCCAGCCATAGTATGCCAGAGTACCCATTGGGGTGCAACTACCCAGACTTTTTATCTTTCGATATGCAGACAATAGAAACGGCCTACTGGCAATTCATTTTTTCTGTGCAAGAAACTTTCCGAAGTGCCGGTCTAATTTGCCAACATGATTTACCAGCCAGTCAATCACCAGGATTTGCGTACGGAAAAGCAAGAAAACGGGATGTTCGTCCAGATTCTGCGCCACTTCCTCCTTGAACCCTGCAAAGTAACGACAGAAACGACGGTGCTGCTGAATTTGTAGAGAAAGGAATGGGTAGTTGTGTTCCTTCATACATTTTTCTTCGGAACCGAAATGATACGCTATGTAGTTGTCCAGAAAATCAATAACCGAATTTATACGCGAATAATCCTGATCCTGACGCACTGAACTTACAAAATCCGTCACTTGGTCGAACAAAGCACGATGCTGATCGTCAATGGTGCCGTGTCCGATGGCAAGAGACTCGTCCCATTCAATCTTCAGGTCAATTTCGCCGGTGCCTTCATGGTATCCCGTTTCCTGAAAATAGCGGCAACGTTCCGCATATAGTTGCGCTACAGTATCTCCCGGCGCCTGACGCAGACATTCCTCAAGCAAGGCAAGCGCTTTGGGCGCCTGCTTGAAGTGGTAATAGGCCAGCGCTTCCTCAAACAGTGCCTTTGTGGCGCGTTTGGCTTCCCGCAGTTCAGGCGGATCGGCTTCAAAGACTTCATGGACAGACTGGGGTTGTTTCTTTCCCTTGACCCGCACCCGATCAAGAAAACGGATGTCGTGATGGGAAGCGTCACGAAGGCCATAGTAAGTATGCTCGCTGATCAACAGCGGGGTGCCGTATTTCTTGGTCATGGACTCAACACGGGACGCCAGATTCACAGCGTCGCTGATTACTGTGCTTTCCAGTCGTTTTTTGCCGCCAATCACACCCAGCATCATCAACCCGGTATTCAACCCGATACCGATCCGTATGGGTTCCTTTTTACCGGCATTATAGTCGTGCAAGGTTTCCAGCATGGCGATGGCGCCGTGCAGCGCATCATCAGCATCGGTGGGGAACAACGCCATGATGCCGTCGCCCAGGTATTTGTCTATGATGCCGCCATGAGCCGTAATCACAGGTTCCATCCGGTTCAGATAGTCGTTGATGAAGGTGAAGTTTTCCTGTGGGGTCATATCCTCGGACAAGGTGCTAAAGTCCCGTATGTCCGCGAACAGGATGGTCATGGTCTTTTCAACATGGTCACCCGGGTCCACCTGGACAATACTCTCCTTGCCCAGTAAGCCAAGGGTTTCATGGGGCACAAAGCGGTTATACGCCTGGACAATGGCATCGGAGGATGCAGATGCCGGCGGCAACAACGGAGACTCGTTGTCTTTCTTCATACCACTGATTCCTTATAACAACATGGACTGCCGCAGATTAAATAAAAACGACATGAACACTATAGCATTGTCAGAGAATGGAATGAAATAACTCATCTGTAATGGTGGGTTCCGCTACGCTTCACCCACCCTACAATTCATTCTTCAATCTGCTACATTTTTTTGGGCGCCACTCCCCTTTCTTTGTATACTCTCTGCGGGTCTCTGTTGCCTTTGCGACTCTGCGTTTATCTTATTTTGAACCAAAAGGAATTTACATCATGTTCAATCCTGATCGTTATAACACCATGAAATACCGCCGTTGCGGACGCAGCGGCTTGCGGCTCCCGGAAATCTCGCTGGGGCTGTGGCACAATTTCGGCACGCGCGCCGACCATGAGAACTGCCGCACCATGCTACGCACCGCTTTTGACCTTGGGATATGCCATTTCGATCTGGCGAACAATTACGGACCGGAACCAGGCAGCGCCGAGGCGCGTTTCGGGCAGATTCTGAAGGAGGATTTCGCAGACCATCGGGACGAACTCATTATCTCCACCAAGGCAGGCTACCTCATGTGGCCGGGACCTTACGGCGAATGGGGCAGCAAGAAGTATCTCGTGGCAAGCCTTGACCAGTCGCTCAAGCGCATGGGACTGGACTATGTGGACATCTTCTACTCGCACCGCCCCGACCCGGACACGCCCATTGAGGAAACCATCGGCGCACTCGACCTCATCGTGAAGCAGGGCAAGGCGCTGTATGCCGGCGTCAGCAGTTATCGCGGGCCGCTGTTCATAAAAACAATGGAACTGGTGAAGCAGCGGGGCTGGACGCCCATTACCATCCACCAGCCGCGCTACAGCATGCTCGACCGGTGGATTGAAACCGACCTGCTCGACCACACCGACGCCTACGGCACTGGCGTCATCGTGTTCTCGCCTCTGGAACAAGGGCTGCTGAGCAGCAAGTACCTCGATCCCAAGAACCCCATCCCTGAAAACACCCGCGCCGCCGACCCGGACGGCTACCTGCAGCCGGAACAGGTCACGGTGGAAAAGGTGCAGCAGGCACGCAAACTCAACGAACTCGCCCGGCAACGCGACCAGAGCCTGGTGCAAATGGCGCTCGCCTGGACGCTCCGCGACCCGCGCATCACCAG
>CAZBNU010000138.1:0-6730 GCA_964493075.1 uncultured Nitrospirales bacterium
CTCCCTCTATGGTTTCCTGTTTTCTGCTGAAGCGGGTGGTGACTACCTTAACCCGCAAAATGCCGATCCGGGAGAATGGTCGTGGAGCATCTACAAGATTGAAATTAATTTGGAGGACATTTTTTTAACAGAAGACCCTGAAACAGTAGAAAAGATTCGCGGTGTTGTTCTGGAACAGCAGGAACTCATAAACAGGTTAAAGTCCCTTGCCACACAACCCCCTGTTTCCCCGGAAATGATGCATAAATGGAATAGGAACTACCCGACGCTTTGGGAAACTCCGCTTCCAAACCTGTATGCCGTCCGTAATTTTGCAAACTTGCTTGCCATGGATGCCTCCGTAAAATGGCGGGACGGCTATGTGGATGGCGCCCTGGAAGACTGCGGGGCAATAATACATCTTGGACGACATCTTGCTGACCAGCCTTTACTAATATCACAAATGATTGCTGTGGCCCTTGGCGGCATTGCTGTCCAGTCCATAGCAGGCATGGGTATCGAGGCCAATTACTCAGACGCAGCAATTGCTACTATTGACCCGTTATTGGCCAATGCTTTTGAACAGGACTTGATCGCAAAGTCTCTCTGTTGGGAATTGCTCTTGATACAACAGGGGTTTCGCTTAATTGAGAAACTTGACTTTGACTTTGGCGTATGGAGAGGTTTTGATCCCCATGCTTGGGTTTACGGATTGCCTGTGTTTGATGCCTGGCGCGCCTACGATGAAATGACATTCTTACGGATAATGGAGCCAGCAATCGAACAAAGTATGCTTCCATATTACGAGCAAACCGGGGTACCGGAAGCCCATGCCCTGGATTGGCGCACACCCATATCGAGTGAGGCGATACCTAACTTATTGCGGTGTAACCTTCAGACTACTGATATGCACGCACAGTTTAGTCTGGCACGCATTGCACTGGCCTTGACCCGTTATAAACGAGACACAGGCGCGTATCCCGAGACGTTAGATGCGCTTGTACCGACATACCTGGCCGAGATTCCCGACGATCCATTTTCAGGCAATAGGATGCTCTACCGGCTTGGCCCTGAGGGATACCTGCTGTCAAGTGCAGGCTGGAACGGTGAGGATGATGTGTTGAAAACCGACGGCAAAAAAACAATGGAATTAAACGGATTTGATATTGCTGCCAGCGACGATATTATCTGGTGTCCAAAATTAAGGATGAATTGGTTAACGAGGTAAACACTTCCTGTCAGGCAAACAATACGTTTACATGTTTGTCGTCCTCATAGCCGCAAAAGACTTTTACCGTCACGGAGGGGGGACATTCCTGTCCCCCGGCGTTTGGAAAAGAAGGGGGACAGGAATGTCCCCCCTCCGCAATCGCTGTTATTTCGGATGAGAGCGTCAGCCCATGGTCCCTGTTCAGAAGCGGTAGCTATATTGCACAGTGAAGGTATTTTCCGCCAAATGTATTTTGGTGCCTTTGCCCACAACAGAGAACAGGTCGCCTCGTCCGTTTTCTGTCAGTGTGTTTCCAAAGGCATGTTCGTAGGCAAAGTGGATATCCGTGTTTTCGTTGAGGGCATAGGACAGCCCGAAAGTCAGGTGCATCTCTACGATGGCGGGAAAAAGCCCGTTGGCGAACACCACGTCTTCACGTATGGGCGATTTGCCATAAGAGGCGCCGGCACGCACCGTCCATCTTGGATGTGCCTGCCAGGTGACGCCGGTCTTGAGGATGTGCTGGTCTTTCCAACCGAACCCGCCTTTGATGGGGGCCTTGCCAATCTGCTTGACGCCTGACCAGTCAATGAACTTGTAATCAAGCGCCCATTCAATTTTTGGGGTAATGTCATAGGCAAGCCCGGCCTGCAGTGTTTGCGGAATATCCAGCGGCAACGGCATCAAATCGTTGTATCTGTCCATGGTATCCATCCATTGCGGCGTGGTGTACGCAGCGCCAAGACGCAACCGCTCCCAGCGCTTTTGAACACCCAAGGTCAACCCTGCGCCAAAAGCGCTGGCTGGTCTGTTGCGGCCGCCGGTCTCCCAGAAATTCAGGGTGAGCATGTCCGTTTTGAAGCGCGCATAATCCAGGGTTGCCGTAAGGCCCACGGACCATCCGTCCCCCAGGTCGTGGGCGTAGCTGAGACCAAGTTTCATGACGCCGTATTTGGTGCGCCGGTCAAAGTTAGCGCCAAACAAACGCGGTATAAGGGTGCGCGAGCGACGGTAGTCCACCCCCATGCCATTTACCGCAAAAAGTCCCACGCCAAAAGCGCCGTCACCAGCGGGGAACACCAGGCCCATCGCGGGAATATAGAACATGCTGTCATCAGACATCTTCCCCGCGCCACGGTTTGCAAGGGGCAGCAACCGCGGGCCTTTCGGTTCGAGATAACGGTAGGGCGCAAACACTTCAATGCTCAAGTCAAAGCGACGGTCCAGTTCCGTAATTGCGGCAGGATTCAATAACACCCAGGTGCTGTCTTTCGCAGATGCCACACCCGCACCGCCCGTACCCAGTTGCAGCGCGCCTATCCCAATCAGTTGATGGCCGTCCGTAGCCTGAGCCAGCAGGATCGGAAAACACATGCAAAAAACAGCCATAAACAGAAATCCTGAAAATGGTACATGTCTTTTGATATCATTTGTTTTTCGCATGGTAGCATCCTTTTCTGGTTTCCAACTACAAACGCGGCCCGAATTAAAAGTATTCCGACAGGAATACTTTTAATTATGGCAAAGTATACAACATCAAGAATACACGACGCAATTTTGTGCCAAAGCTACGGGGCACCGCACATCCAGCATTGTGGTGCATAAGCGCGAAGAAAAAATGGGGACTGTTCCCGTCGCAATTTCAAATATTCACGGCGGGAATAATGGTTGCCTAATTTCATACAAGATCGTTTTAACACAGTAAAGGCCCGGCGACGGAACTGTCCCCGATTTTTTCGGGCGTGTGTGATAAGGCCGCAAAAAAAGCGGGGACAGCCCTGGCGCATGAGGTCCAATATGTGATTTGCAGCAATTCTATGCGCCGAGGGCAGTCCCCATTTTTTGCTTATCGTTCGTAGTTGTTCCAGGTTATGGAGATAAACTGGGTTGCGGGCAGTGCTCGCGTTAGACTCATCATGAGCATGCAGGCATCCAGCCTGCACCACAATTTTGAAAATGAGGCACAACCGGAAGGGTAGGGACTAATTTCTTGCAAAGCGCCGTTGTTTGGAATATGATACTGTGCCATACGATAGACTGACGCAAGAGGCAGCATCCCATACTGCCGCTGCGAAGGGGTACATTTTTTTTCAGACTTGAGGACGACTCATTTTTACATGTTGTCGCCAATTCCTGCCAACCCAACTTCCCACTTCATGTTGCGAGAAACACACACGTATGGAAACCTACATTGTTGTTGAAGACCCCAAACGCTGGAACCTGAAGGTCCCCGGCGCCGAGGTGGTCAAAGCCCGGGATTACCTTTCCGAGGAACGGTTCAGTGAGTCGCGCAAGGCAAAGGTGTTGAACTGCTGTTATTATTACAGCTACAACTCCACCGGCTATTATGTCTCGTTGGTGGCGGCGGCGCGTGGTCATTATCCCATGCCCTCCATCAAGGCAATTCAGGACATGCGTCTTGACGTGGTTATCCGGCGCGCATCCCACGAGATTGACACGCAGATTCAGCGCAGCCTCAGAAGTGTTCATGGCGACGTCTTCGAACTCAGCATTTATTTTGGAAAGAATGTAGCCCTTTGCCACAACACACTGGCCAAGATGCTGTATAACCTGTTTCCCCTGCCTTTTTTCCGCGCGTATTTTGTGCGAAAAGAGGACACATGGCATCTGGATGATGTTCGCGTAATCGCCGCCCGTGATATCCCCGAACACCATCATCCCTTTGTGATGGAGCAAATCACTCAGTTTATGGGAAAAACCGTAAGGAGCGGCAAGGGTAAGATGCAGCCCTACCGGTATGAGATGGCCATTCTTCGCACACCGGAAGATGCCACGCCGCCGTCCAATCCGGAAGCCATTAAAAAATTCTGCAAAGCCGCGGAAAAGAACGGCGTGGGGGTGGAACTGGTCACCCGGAACGATTACGCCCAGCTGGACCGCTACGACGCGCTGTTTATCCGCGACACCACCGGCATTGATCATTACACCTACCGCTTTGCGCGGCGCGCCGAGTCCGTCGGCCTTGCCGTGATTGATGATCCCCTTTCCATCCTGCGCTGCACCAACAAGATTTACCTGGCGGAACTGATGCACCGCTGCGGCATTCCAACGCCGACCTCACTCATCATCAGCAAACACACCGCCAACAAGACCAAAGAGATTATCGGGTTTCCCTGTGTGGTAAAAATCCCGGACAGTTCCTTCTCTCTCGGCGTGTACAAGTTCGACACACAGGAAGAATTTCACGCAGCGTTGCCCAAACTCTTCAAACAGTCAGAGCTGCTGTTGGCGCAGAAATTCACGCCTACCGAGTTTGACTGGCGCGTGGGCATCATTAACCGCCAGCCCCTCTTTGTGTGCCGCTATTACATGGCGGAAAAACACTGGAAGATTTACAATCACGATGACGTCAACGGAACCGATTGCGGTATGGCGGACACACTCGCGGTGCAGGATGCCCCCAGAAAAATTGTGGATACCGCCCTGCGAGCGGCCGCCATGATTGGCAACGGACTGTATGGCGTGGATTTGAAGGAAATCAATGGCATGCCGTGTGTCATCGAAATCAACGACAACCCCAGCATTGACGCCGGCATTGAAGATGAAGTGCTTAAAGAGGACCTGTACAACATGATCATCCGTGAATTCATACGACGTCTGGACCGCTGCCATGGAAAACCATAATCCCACCTGGCCGCTCGGGCTGTTCCAGGGTTACGGCATGGAACTCGAGTACATGATTGTAGACCGTGATACGCTGGACGTGCGTCCTATTTGCGATAAACTGTTGTATCAGGTCAGCGGCAACCACGATGGCGAAGCACATCCTGAGGGCGACGAAGGTGACGCTGCGTGGTCAAATGAACTGGTGTTGCATGTGGTGGAATTCAAGACAGCACGGCCCACGCCCTCCCTCAAAGGGCTGGACGCCCTGTTTGCCGCGCAGGTAGGCCGGGCCAATGAAATTCTGGCACAGTGGAATGCCTGCCTGATGCCTTCCAGCATGCATCCCTGGATGAATCCTGCAACCGAAACGCGTCTCTGGCCCCATGACTGCAATGAGATTTATGAAGCGTTCAACCGGATATTCGATTGCCGGGGTCATGGCTGGGCAAATCTTCAGAGCGTCCACATTAACCTGCCCTTTGCCAATAACGAAGAGTTTCGACGCCTCCATGCCGCTATAAGAATCCTTTTGCCGTTGGTTCCCGCCCTGGCAGCCAGTTCACCCGCGCTGGACAACCGATGCAACGGGTTCATGGACAACCGCGTCCGCGTGTACAGCGCCAATGCTACGCGTATCCCCCAGGTCGCCGGCATGATCATTCCCGAACCTGTAACCACCCCGAATGATTATGACGCCACCATTCTGAAACCCCTGTATCGTGCCCTGCAACCGCTGGATACTGAAGGCATTCTCCGCCACGAATGGGTAAATGCGCGGGGCGCCATTGCCCGTTTTGACCGGGGCGCCATTGAAATCCGTCTGCTGGATATCCAGGAATGCCCCAAGGCAGACCTTGCCATAGCGACACTGGTGTGTGCTGTTGTCAAGGCGCTTGCGGAAGAACGCTTCGCCAGTACCGACCAGCAGAATGCGCTGTCCACCAAAAGCCTTCGCGCAGTTCTGATGGATGCCGCCCATGCCGCTGAGGATGCCGTGTTGGAGTATCCGCTTCTGGCACGGTGCCTGGGCGTATCTGAAAAACGGCAGTCCATGAGCGAAGCCTGGCAACAAATGGCAACCGCCTACCTGCCCCATGATTCCGATACGTTGTCCACGCTACAGGTCATTTTTGAAAAAGGGTGCCTCGCACGAAGAATTTCCAACGCTGTGAGCGCCGCCACGCCTGCATCCCTGACGCCGGTTTACAGGAACCTGTGTTCTTGTCTTGCAGAAAACCGGATGTTCGTACCGTAGATCAATCCGTCATGGTCGGGCTGCCCTCGCGCCGACGGCTGATGCAAAGGACGCCGACAGCAATCACCAGCAGCATCAGGATGCCCATCATGGACAGCGATGTCACGGGAAGGCTGCCTTCCGCGAGTACCTGTAGCACAAAATCCGGGCTGTCATAGGTCGTCATACTGCCGTCCACAACGGAAACCGTATAGGTGCCGGCATCGGAATACTGCGCAGCGGGAATAATGTACTGTGCTTCAGTGGCGCCAATGATTGAAGAGCCGTCCAGATGCCACTCGTAGCTGTAAGGCCCTGTCATGTCGGTAAGCGCCGCAGTCAGGGTTACCATATCGTTGACTTCCACCCGGGACGGGCCGGAAATTCTCACGCCGGGATTTAAGGGTTCATCGTAATAGACGGTAAGCCACCACTGATCCACCCGCTCTCCGGTAGTGTTGGAACCCTGCCCCCATAACTCCCACGTCTGGTTGACCGGACGTCCGGCAAAGTTGGTGATATCTTCGACGGTATGGTCAAAGAAAAAGTCGCCGTACCAAGGGAGAAAAGTGTACTCAATAAAGCCACTGCTGTCGCGCAGTTGGAAATAACAATATTCCGTGAGCGCCGTTCCTGCAATACGAACGGTTACGGAATTGACCACTGCCCCTGTGGGTGCG
>CAZBNU010000138.1:6830-10776 GCA_964493075.1 uncultured Nitrospirales bacterium
CGCCGTTCCTGCAATACGAACGGTTACGGAATTGACCACTGCCCCTGTGGGTGCGCCTGAAATAGTGATGGAGGCGTAATTGGCAGGATTGATGGGAAAACCGCTGCCCAGCTGGGGGCCAATACTTTCTTGCGCAACCACTCCCATAGCAATACCCATCACCAGTAATACTATCAGATGTCGTTTCATACTATTTATCTCCTTCTACATCACACGCTATAAATACGGCCAACACGTGGCATCAGACATATACCTCTCCATCAAGTGTATCAGGAGAAGGCAAATTTTGCAAGGATTTTGAAATAATGCTGTGATTCCTTGTTTTCTCCAAATATTCCCGTTTTCAGGCTTTTTAGTCTTTTTACAGCAAAATATGGTAAAATAGTAGCATTCATATGTGGGGCATTAAACGAACTAGGGCTGTATATCAGTCGGTTTCATAACAGGAGAGCCAAGGTATGTTTTATTCCCGCAATTTTTTTGGTGTGCTATTGGTGCTGCTTGCAACTGCGACCATGTTCCCTGCTGTTGCAACAGTGTGGTATGTAACCCCGGCTGGCGCTGGCGACGGTGCCACATGGGGTACGGCTGGATCGCTTCAGAGTGTTGTGAACGCTGCGGCCCTTTATGACGAGGTTTGGGTGGCCGAAGGCACCTACACCAAGTTGATTGGTTCCGTGCTGAACATGAAAGAGGGAGCCCGTCTGTACGGCGGCTTTACCGGCGTGGAAACCGAGCGCGACCAGCGTGACTGGGAAGCCAATGTAACCATACTCGACGGTGAGAACACCAGAAGTGGTGTGGTTGGCGCTGACAATGCCGTACTTGACGGTTTCACCATTGTAAATGGCAAAGCGGAAAAGGGCGGCGGTATGTTCATCAGCGGCGCCTCGTCTGTTGTTGCCAATTGCACGTTTGTGAACAATACGGGCGGCGGCGCCGTATATATCGAAGGTGACTGCACCCCTACGTTTACAAATTGTAGTTTCATTGAAAACAGCGCTTATGAAAACGCAGCTGTGTATGTCTACTATCCCGCGTCGCCAACGATATCAGACTGCACCTTTGCCGATAATGCGGACGGCGCCATCAGATGTGGTGGCGCGTGGAACGATCCCTATCCACACGACATACACATTCTCAATTCTACATTCAGCGGGCACAAGGGCAGTACCCTCTACAGTTACTCGCCTTATTCACCAACGGTTATGGATTGCGAATTTACCAACAACGAGGCAACTGCAATCTCATGCGAAAATTCCGGGCTGACGGTAGGCCGGAGTTCGTTTTTGGGCAATAAGGACAGGGCCATCTATATCCAGAGCACGACCGCTACCATTTTGGATAGCATTTTCAGCAACAATAGGAACGGCGCTGTCTCCGCTTTTTCCAGTGATACATCTCTCATAAACTGTGTCTTTCAATCCAATTCCGCAAAAACCCACGGCGGCGCGATATATTTCTCCAACTGTTCCAATTCATGGGTGACTAACTGTTCTTTCTCTGGCAACACATCTGAAACTGTGGGTGGCGCTATTGCACATTCCAATTCCGCATTTGAAGTTACCAACAGTATTCTGTGGGGCAACTGGGCGCCGACCAATCCTGAAATAGCAAAATTAGGCACAAGCAGCCGTAATCCCATCGTGACCTGGAATTGTATCGCTGGCGGTTACAGCGGTGAAGGCAACATCAGTGATGACCCGCTGTTTGTGGACGCCCCATACAGTCTGCAGTTGCAGCCGGGTTCGCCTTGCCTGGACACGGCATTGTTGGTAGATGTTCCAGAAACGGACATCCTGGGCCGGGTGCGACCCGATGGTGACGGCGTGGACATGGGCGCCTACGAAGGCAGCGTCGCGCCGGAAGACGTGGTCAGCCTGACCGTGGAAATCACACCCAGTGGCGCAGGTGTCACTTCGCCCCCGGGAACCGCCTATTACGCCTTGGGAGAAACGGCGGTTATCAATGCCTACAGTTACGACATGCGTTTCAGTCACTGGACCGGAGATGTATCCTCAACAGCAGCAACCACCACATTGGTTATGGATGGAGATAAGGCCGTAACGGCCGTATTTACCGATAACCTGGTGTATCGGGTGAAATCTGGCAACACTGCACCAACGCCTGATGGCTTGAGCTGGGCCACGGCATATCCTGACGTTCAAAGCGCCGTGGATATTGCTGCAGATGAGAGCGGCGAAGTGTGGGTAGCGGCAGGCGCCTATACTACAAAACTGGGCACTACTGTGCTCCTCAATATGCGGGAAGGGGTCACTATCTACGGCGGCTTTAACGGTAGTGAAACCGAACGGGCGCAACGGAACTGGGCAACCAACGTCACTGTACTTGATGGGCAAAATATGTTCCTTTGTGTAAATACTGCAGACGAGGCTGGTATTGACGGATTTACTATTACCCGAGGCAATGCGTATGACGGCGGCGGCCTTCGGATTGAATCGGGTTCCCCTGCCATTGTCAACTGCACGATAATAAATAACACCTCCAGGAATGGCGCCGGTGGCGGGGTACTATGCGTAAATTCAAGCCCCACTATAATCAACTGCGTTTTTAATGAGAACAATGTGAGTGTTTCAGGAGGCGCATTTAACGCGATGGGAGCAAGCAAACCGATATTGGTTAATTGCACCTTTGCAGCCAATACAGCACTCACAACAGGCGGCGCTCTTTACACCGAATCTACCAATGCGATTAGGATTTTCAACTGCATCTTCTGGGACAATACCGCACCTGCTTCACCGGAAATAGCGGTGAAGTCCGGTGCCGCTGCACCTTTTGTGACGTATAGCTGCATTGAAGGCGGCTTTTCCGGAGAAGGCAATATCAACAGCAATCCCATGTTCAGAAATGCAGCGAACAAAGATTTCAGCCTGCGCCTTTTTTCGCCATGCATAGACAGCGGCACATCTGCGGGTGCACCAGATACGGATATTCTTGGGGTGACTCGTCCACAGGATGGCGGATATGACATGGGCGCTTACGAATATCTAACCGCTGTTGTTGAGGGCGAAGGCGAACCTATCGAAGGTGAAGGCGAACCTGTGGAAGGCGAAGGTGAACCCGTCGAGGGTGAAGGCGAACCCGCCGAAGGCGAAGGCGAACCCGTCGAAGGCGAAGGCGAACCTGTGGAAGGCGAAGGCGAACCCGTCGAAGGCGAAGGTGAACCCGTCGAAGGCGAAGGTGAACCCGCCGAAGGTGAAGGTGAAACCGCCGAAGGTGAAGGCGAACCCGTCGAAGGTGAAGGCGAACCCGTCGAAGGCGAAGGCGAACCTGTGGAAGGCGAAGGCGAACCCGTCGAAGGTGAAGGCGAACCCGTCGAGGGTGAAGGTGAATCCGTCGAAGGTGAAGGTGAGATCATCGAAGGTGAAGGCGAACCTGTGGAAGGCGAAGGTGAAACCGTCGAAGGCGAAGGTGAAACCGTCGAGGGCGAAGGTGAAGGCGAAGGCGAAGACGAAGGACGTTGTGGCTGCTTCTCCGGATGCCGTGGCGACAAAGAACCGGCCGAAACGGTAAAGCGCATGCTGGGCGACTGGTTGCTCATCGGTTTAAGCCTGCTGGCGCTGGCATCGTTCGCCGGAAAACGTAACGCATAAAATTTAGCGGGACGTATGGGACCCATAAGTCCCATACGTCCCATAACTCCCATCTTTCGCGCTTTGTTTGACTTGTCAAAACAGTGCTTACTATACTATGCCCTCATTGCAACACTCCGAAGGGGTGTTTCTTTCCTATGACTTTACCGTGGTGCGAGGCATTTTTCCCAACACAGCTGCTCGCGCCGGTTCCAATGCAGTTTATGCGCGCATCCATGCGCAACAGGAGAATATCGTGGAAAAACTGGTCAGTCTCTGCAAACGCAAGGGGTTCATTTTTCAGTCGAGCGGCATCTATGGCGGCATCAACGGCTGCTGGGATTTTGGGCCGC
>CAZBNU010000139.1:0-5056 GCA_964493075.1 uncultured Nitrospirales bacterium
GGGAGCATCTCCACAATGGCCTTCAGGCTGTCTATCAGCGTATAACCCCAGATGGCCGCGGTTCCATGCCTGGGCAGGGGCAAATCTGCCGGAGTACATGGTCTGGAACGGCCAGTTTCGGGATTCCTGGCAAATTGCCGCCTACCTCTCCGCTGCGTTTACGGTGGGTATTATGGTGAGCCTGCTGACAAAACGGGTGCAACAACCGAAACTTGACCGGCTTTATGAATGTCTACGCACCCCCATCCAGCCGGATGAAGTTCACAACGCGATTCCCTTCACGTTGCCACAAGGCACTGTCGCTCCGGCACCGCGCAAAATCATCCCACACCCAGATTTTGAGATTCCGGTGCCGACGCGCATGTCGCTGTTCGGATTTCTCTTCTTATGGATGTGGGTAGGCGCACTCATCGGGTTTGTGTATTGGATGGCGGGCTGGGGCGCCCCTTAACGCACTGTTCTTCACTCACTGAACAAACAAAACAAACCGGCCTTTTACACAAAAAGGCCGGTCGTTATGTTTGTGTCTGATGCGATTATATGCGGTACTCGTTTTTCTTGCCGAAACGAAAATCGTACCATGCACGCCAGATGGCGTTCAGGAAATCGGTAAAGGCGTCCGCACGCGTCGCTGAAATCTTACGAATATGCTTCATGGTTTCTCTCCATCCTTATTGCAAACCTAACACCCTACAAGTATATACCACATCTGGCATGCAGATTCAAGAAAATTTTACGTTTCCGCTTCCCCTTCGCCTTCAGTAGTAGGATCTGACGGTACGGGGTTCTGGGGATTCTTATTGGTGAACAGCGGCACAGCAGCCTCAAGCATATTGACGATGAAAGTGATCTTAACTTCCGGCGCAACGGTAGCGCCATGCTCGGGTAACTTGCTGACAGGTTGGATTCTTTTCATTGTTGCTCCTTCGCGCATGTTTTTACACACACGCACTACAGTTGTCCTTCCACCTCATCGCTTATTCCGTCGCTGGCCTTCACCAAAATAAAGGGCTGGATCAACGGCACAAATACGTCGGCAAAAAAGGCCAGCACAAAGCAATAGCGTGCCTGTAAATCGCCTGTGATATTGGTGCAGAGGCCTTCGCCCTGTGCGCGAACAGGAATGTCACTCATCACTCTTATATGTTTCATGGTTATTCTCCAATCGGCCTTATGCCAGCCAGACTGCATGATCAAAACGGCAATGACACTTCTCTTACTATATCTACACTCCTGCAAAAGTTCCTGCGAATACGGCAGCTTTCCATTTAGAACGCCTACCGACTCTTTTCGGTTTCTTCTTGCGCAGGGGTTTTGTCCACAAACATCATTGCCAGAATTCCAAGTATCTGGCCTGCAACCAAAAGGTACTGACCTATGCCAATTGCTTGGGCTTTTCCCGGTGTACAAGATATAATGCTTATGTGTTTCATTTGGAAACTCCCGACTTATCTGTATACTTCTGTAACTTACACAACATGGTATCATGCCACCCTGTTTGACCGCAAACAACGTCACTATAAAGTACAGCGTAATAAGAATCTTGTTACAGTGCTACGAGCCGATCAGCTGCTTGGCGCCTTGCAATGCCATAACGCAGTATCCCACGCCACTGTTCACAGGACCGGGACCAAACTGCTCGTATCGCTGAAATTCCACATGACCGTCCATGTACAGAATGTTCGATCCACCCGGAATATGATTGAAGAGTGTAGGGGTTACGCCAATCATATCGCCCATGACCCATATCGTACTCTGTGCCATGGCGCTGGCGCCGGGGTTGTTGATGTCGGTAATCATAAAGCGTTCAACACCCTCGCGTAACCGGTATACTTTGTTGCCCATGCCATTACCGAGATTTTCTTCCGCCGTGCCTATAGTCAAATCTTTATCGGCGAAACTATCGTCCCCCTCAAAAAGAAATTTATTAAAAATAAAAAGGATGCTTTCTACAACCTGTGCTGGTCCATCGGCGTCAATACCGGACATACCGGGGATAAAGGCTATTGATCCCATATCATAGGGTGGATCATCACTGTTCGCCTTATCAAACACCCAACCTAGGTATAAATAACTAGCATCGGCGAGATTTAGGCCGCGATTATGCTCATAACAGGGGAGATGAATGTCAGGCTGTCCAGTAATAGGATTGTTAATATCATCGGCGCTTTCTTCGGCATCGGAGGGGCAAATCAGAATTTTCGCGTCCGTAAGATATTCTGGATATACGGAAGAAATATACATACCAGCAGCCACAATGCCATTAGAACCGCTCGGCGGCATCCCGGCGACATCGCAATACAGGGTGTCCAAGGCCCTCAAGCTCACCTGCGGAAATTTACTGCCAGGCGATTCACCGGCATACATCTTAAAAATCAATCCCCACTGTTTCAGGTTATTCTGGCAACTGGAGCGACGCGCCGCTTCACGGGCACGGGCAAGCGCTGGCAACAGGATCGCCGCTAATATGCCAATAATCGCAATAACGACCAAGAGTTCAATAAGTGTAAAGCCTTGTTTTTTCATGGGGCATCTCCTTTATGGTAATTATAGTATATTCCAGAATATATATAAAATCAAATAATTTTAGGGGCAACCGTTGTAATTGCCACTGTTTTTTCCACAGGCGTTCATAAGTATACTGAAATTACGGTAAAGATGTCGAATAAAAATGCCTTTTCTCAGGAATCCATGAGCAGTTCCCGAATTTCCTGACAGACACGGTCGGCGGAAATGTTCGTGAGACACCGATTATCCCTGCACGGTGACAGGCGGTAGTTCATGGGGGAATAGCAAGGACTGCACGCCAATCCAAGGTAGAGAACGCGCAGCCTGTCGGACAAAGGACTATAGAGAA
Source organism: uncultured Nitrospirales bacterium (assembly GCA_964493075.1). Classification (GTDB taxonomy): domain Bacteria; phylum Hydrogenedentota; class Hydrogenedentia; order Hydrogenedentales; family CAITNO01; genus SLFT01. The sequence continues at coordinate 2,858 of CAZBNU010000139.1, forward strand.
GAGGCGTTTCCGGTCCAAAAAAAACCACGCCGGCAATATCGGTAAGGGCGGCGAAATGCGCCGGGCCACTGTCTGAACTGACCAGTACATCGCACCGCGTCATCAACGCCACCAGGGTACGCAAGGTCAACCTGCCTGCCAGACTGAAGGCCCGATCCGGATCAATTGCTGCCGCCATGGATTCGCACAGCTGTTGTTCATGGTCGAGCCCGACCACCAACAGACGGCCATCCGGATAGATTTCCAACAGTTTTCTACCCAACTCCACGTAACATTCATCGGGCCATTTACGGGCTGGCAATTCGTCGAGACATTTGGGATTGAAAAGGAAAATGGGCCCGGGTTTTTCGTTTGGACTTTTGCCTGCAATAACCGGGGCCAGCAGTGCGTCCACCGTTGCAAGGGTCTCGCTGTCAGGAACAAAACGCGGCAGTGAACAAGGAACTGGCAGGGGGGCTTCCTTCAACAGGGGCGCATCAACCGGTTTTGCAAACGCCGCCCGCAAAAATACATCAAAGGCCTGGGCTGTGTGCAGGTAGGGATTGTATTGCACCCGGTGGGTGACGAGGTTGCCGCGATAGGGCCCTTCCATATTAAAGCGATGCAGGCCGACACGTCGCCGCGCACCACTGAACCAGGCAATGATAATGGAAATCCGCGCAAAAATCTCCAGGTCAACCGCCGTGTCAATCTTCAATCGCCACATACGCATGAAAGCGGCAATCATGTCTATGCCAAAAACCAGCAAACTTTCATCCCGTGCAGTAATCACATTTTCCGACGGAATGATCCCCAGGATGTCCACGATTTCCCTATTTTTTTGAAACACGAAGATGAATACATTTTCACTGCCAACCTTTTCAACGGCATGTTTTATGGCGCCATAGGCAAGAACAAGGGCGCCCTGCTCGACGGGCTTGATGAACAGGATGCGTTTTACAGGCGGCAATTCCCCGCAACCACGAAGTGCGCAACGCAGTTTCTCAAGCAGTGTGAGAACAAAGCAGATAAGGATACCTGCCCACCGGTCCACAAAACGTTCCAGCCAGTTGTTCAAGCGAATAGAGCTCCTTAATAAATCCGGTCTTCCTGTTTCATTATCTGTTTGAAGACTTCGATGTTGTAATAGGCAGATTGCGACAAGTCGCCATATTCCTGGCGGTGCGCCCAGAGGGAACTTACCATTTCGGCCACCCCGTATACAGGGGCAAAACCAAGCCGTTCTTTCGCCCGGGTGCAGTCCACCTTATAGTTGCGAAAATCCTGCTGATCTCTGGTCTCTATCTTCACTGTGGCGCCTGTTTCCTTTTCCACAGCGTCCCGCACCAGTGCGGCCACCTGCCCCACCGTAAAATTATCGAAGGCGACATTGAATGCACCACTTACTTGCGGACCCGCCTGCACCGCCAGTAAAAACGCCTGCGCCGTATCGCGCACATCCAGCAGGGGCCGCCAGATGTCTGCATTGTTGACGGTGATCTTGCCGTCCGTAACAGCGGTCTTGAACATGGTGTTGACAATCAAATCAAAACGCATGCGCGGACTGTGTCCGTTCACAGTTCCCTGACGCAGTGCAATGACGGAGAAGTCCTCTTCCTGCTGCTGCAACACCCCACGCTCGCCCACCAGTTTGGAGATGCCGTAGGGATACGCACAGGACAAGGGGGCATCCTCATCATACAGCCTGTTGACGGTGTACCCGTAAATGGAACAGGAGGACGCATAGATAAAGCGTTTTACACCCGCCTTCCGTGCACGGTACGCCAGGTAAGGCGGCAGGGCGCCGTTCTGCACAAAATTCATGGCAGGGTTGTATTCGGCCATGGGATCATTGCTTAACCCGGCAAGAAAAATGATCTGGTCATATTCGCAGAGGTCTGCCTCCTCAAGGGTGAACAAATCCAGTGTTTTCGCGCTTATGGCATCGGGCAAATGATTTCCAAACCACATCAGGTCAACCACGTCTACCTGGTATCCCTGCTGTTTTAACAGGGGAACCAGCACCGACCCGATATAGCCTGCGCCGCCCGCAACAAGTATTTTCATAGAGTACACTCCGGAACGGCTGCCGCTACAGGACTGGAATCATAGGCTGGTGTTGCCATTCACAGTCTGAAAGGCTGCCGGACTTATTTTGAACCATGCCCCCTATGCAGACGTAATGTCATTGTCTTTACAACATATCTCTCCCTAATATTA
>CAZBNU010000139.1:5066-10665 GCA_964493075.1 uncultured Nitrospirales bacterium
CATATAATGTACTCCAGAACGGCTGCCGCTATAGGATTGGAATTACAGGCGGGTATTGCCATCTCCAGTCTGGGAGCACGCCGGACTTTATTTTGAACCATGCCCCCAGCGCAAACGTGCCGCCATTGTCTTTATTATAGCGTTGCATGCGCTTACTTTCTGCTCATATTATGCAACAAAAAAGAGGGCAAAAGCATTGATCTGTCGTAATACGCTATTGTAGGCTGGGTGAAGCGAATGCGGAACCCACCTTTTTATCGTGTATCACAAAAGGTGGGTTCCGCATTCGCTTCACCCAGCCTACAATTACAACCCAGATACAAAGGTGGGTTCCGCATTCGCTTCACCCAGCCTACAATTACAACTCGGTTCCCACCGTATTTCCTATTGCAGAATATCCGGCTGCCATTGAATATCAAAGGGGGAGCCTGTGGCGCGCAAACGTATGCGGGTGGCTTCACGCACCACAGAGGTCGCTGTGGGACCGATGACAGGCAACCGTTCCACCAGTCCCGCCACCCCCTGAAAAATGTCAAGGGAGACCTGCACATCGGTTTGCATTTGCCTGAAGTCTACCAGTCCTGTTGCGGCAATGGCATACGACGGGCTGCCCGCAGTGCAGTTTTCCAGTTGCGCAAGGCCGTTGCGCATGGATACCCGCAAGGCGGCTTCGTCATAGGTAAGGCCTTCGTCCTGCAGGGAAGGCATGCGCAACGACAAGATTTCCTGGTTGCGCAGCAGGCTGGTCAGGCGCGTGGCAAAGCCAAGTTTTCCCAGCGATCCGTTCCAAAGGCGCAACCGGAATTTTGCATCCATACGGCGAAACCCTTCTTTGCCGGTGGGCATCTGCACCTCCACGGTGCCCGTCGCAGTGCCGGTCAGTTCCCGTTCCTGTTTGAAAATTAATTTTTCGGCATGCGCCATATCTGCGCCTTCCACCGCCAACTCCGCGTAGATGGCTACCGGTTTTCGGGCGCCGGCCTGATCCGGTTGCAGCCGGGCCCGTCCCACAATCGTTCCGTTTCCAACACGAAATTTCAGGTCTTCAGCCGTGATGATCTCAGGGCTAAGCTGCGCCGTAGTCTGGATGTTTCGAATAATACCCCGCTTATAAGCGACTTCCTCCAGTCTCATTGCCAGCGTTCCGTTGATGTTCGGCATGGTCATGCCGGTCTCGCGGGGAGAATCAAGACCGCGTATTTTCGCAAGCAATTCGCCTGCGTCCTGAAACCGGTTTAGATCAAAATGCGCCCCACTTAGCGAAGCTTGCCACAGTGTGTCGTTGCGTGAAGCGTCCAGACGACAATCGAACCCGTTGCCCCGCAGCGATATGCCGCGTAGTTCTGTTTTGCTTTCGTCGTGAATGACAATGCCGTTGACTGTGCCCAAAGCCTGTTCCTGCAGCAACGTCGCCTGTATTTCCTGCAGTTGCGCCTGCACATAAAGCGGTTGTGTATTAAACGAGAGGAGCGCCTCGCCCTCAAGATGGATATCGGGGGAAATGAGGCGTTGTACATTTTCGAGGGGCACAGTAACCTCGCGTGCCTGAAAGTTGCCCGTGCCATTGTGATGCAATGTAAGGGATTGCTCATCCAGCAGCAGGTCAACCGTTGTCACCTGAAAACCGACACCCTGAATTGCGGCTCGCGCAGGCGTTTCGGGCGCCTTGTATACCCACGGCATCCAACGCACTGCGCAGGGTGTGGCATCCAGGGAAAGGACAAAGGGCATTCCCGCCTGAATTTGTTCGTAACGGATTTGTACCAGCCCTTCCGTCTCCAATGGCAGGGGAGCAAGGCCGGACACGTCACGTTGCAGGTTCACATGTTTGAGTAGCACTGGCAGCGGCAGGGCACACTGAAAGTGCCTTTCGCCCAAATGCCAACCGCCTGAAAGTTCTCCCTGAAAATACAGCAGCGGGTCGGTCTGGCTGCGCAATTCCACCAAGCTGGTAGCACCGGTTTCAGAAGGCATTGCCACGGAAAAGGTCAGCCCTGTCTGGCCATAGGCTTCGGCAATAATTCCTGCCGCAGGAATGCGCCAGTTGGTTTCCGGCAACAACGTCCCTGCCGCAACGCCCAGGTCGAGGTTAATTTCACCGACTGCCTGATGGGCGCGAATGTCATACACGCCCTCACCAAGCAGCGTGCCAAGATGTTCCGATGTGCAGGTTGCGGCGACTCTGATTTTATGGCTATCCATCTTGCACGTACCCGAAAATGCGTTGATCTGGTCTGTAAAAAACGGGGTGTGAATAGAAGCAGCGACATTGTGCAGGGCGCCGTCGAGGCGCATAGGGGTGGAAGTATTTTCGTTGAGCGTCAGCGCAAGAGCGGCAATATCCAGCCGTCCCTTCAGATTGCTTACGGGCAGGGTTGTCATGATGCTGGATAGCGGCACATCAGCGAGTTGAATGGAACCAGAAAACAACGCTTCAGGGTCGTTGCCGGGCAGGGGATGCACCGTACCCTGGAGCAGGCTGCCGCCAAATCTTACGTCCTCAAGAGACAGGGTATTGTCTTCAAAAAGAAAGGCCGCCTCCACATTCGGAAAAGCGATTGGTGCAAGGCCGGTATCCTGTTTCAGGGAAATGCGACACTCTGACAGACGGCCTTTGCACCGGGGAAGAATCATGTTTCGACTGTTTGCCATATACACACCGGCTATCTCTTCCAGGTGTATGCTGCCTGAAAAGGAATCCAGGCGATGGGCCAGTGTGGGCGACAACCATTGCAGGTGTTCCTTTTTGACGGTGCCGGAGGCCTGCAATCCATAGGCGATGGTTCCTGCGGCAACATCGGGATCCAGTGTCCCGGTGATTGTCCAGCCGCCTCCCACCATTTTCTTCAACGCAATTTGTCCTTCTACAATTTTGGCTTCCATCTGCAGATCAGGAAGAACCGCGTGCCCGTGCAAATCGGTAAGGTTAATTCCTGTTGCCGTTATCGTTCCGGAAACAAGTCGTGGAACCGGATCAATATGCATCCCGGCCAGGAGGTCTGTAATGGTGATGGCCGCTTTTTCCGATGCCTGTAGTTTCAACATGGGCAGTTGCACCCAATCCAGCGCCAGCTTTGTCAGGGGCGGTTGCAGTGCTGCGCGATGCAGGTGCAGTGCAGCTTCGCCCGCCATCGGTATCGTGGCGTCTGCAAGTAATTCCAGTCCCGGGGACTGCCACCGCAGGTCGTTGACAATAAAGGCATTCTGCTGCCACCAGGCTTTGGCATCAAACGCGCCACGGGCTATATCGTCACCGGAAGTAATGGCGGCATCTCCCGTCATGTGAAAGGCAATATCATTGAATCCCTCGCCGGTCAGGGTGCTGTGCAACACGCCGGAAATCTGCACGGGTTTTCCTGATTGTGAAAGGGCAAGTTTCCGGGAAAAGGTGATTGCACCCTGCCCTGTCAACAGGAGTGGCTGGCTTGTGCGCCGCTCCAACTGCAACACGGCAGACAGATGCGCCGTATTCGCGGCGCTTATTGTCTCTGCGGTGAAGGCCAGTGCAATTTCCGGGGACATCAGGTCTTTGATATGCACCTCTCCCACGGCAATCTCGCGGGTATCAACCACTACCTGAAAGGTTTCCACGGCCACCGATTCGAGGGCAAGCTGAATGGGCTTGTCAGAAGCCTGTGGCGTCTGCTGCTGCACTGCGTCCACCATCTGGTTCAGGTCGCTCATGGCGGCGTCATATTCCCCCGAGACCGTAGCCTGCATGTGGGGTATGGACACTGTTGTGATGCGGACTTGTCGTCGTGCAAGGCGACGCCAGTCCATAAACACATCGCAGGTGTCCGCGTGAAAGTGCAAGGTCTCTGTGCCGGCATGTATGCCGTGAAACCGTACCCGGAACACCGGCAGGAAAGCGATGCTGATCCCTTCCATCTGCACCGGCATCCCCACCGCCGCCGTCAGTTGAGATTCTATTTCATGCTGCAACGTCTCACCGCCCAGCAGGCGCAGCGGCACAACGTGCAGCGACAGGGCAAGGGCAAGACAAAGCAGCAGAATCGCCAGTACCTTGCGGCTCTTGCGTTGCTTGCGTCGTTTTGATGAAATAGCACCCATAAAATTCAGTTCCGAGATCATCCGCAATAAAAACAACGGCAGTATATATCAGTTGCGCTATTGTAAACAGTCCTTTGCGCAAAAGAAGAACGCGCCGCACGTGAACCACGTACAGCGCGGGATTGGCTGGCGGAGACGACGAGACTCGAACTCGCGACCTCCGGCGTGACAGGCCGGCGTTCTAACCGACTGAACTACGTCTCCGCATAAGATATTGCTCTGCCAAGGCGGGGAAAGCATAGCAAATACATCAAGCATTTTGCAAATAATTTCCACCCACCAGAACAATCATGGTAGACCACATGAAAATAGGGGCGCTACCGCAACCCGGGGAATGTAGATATAGCGTTGTTGCTTGCAGGTTAACGTCCATGCGTTTGGTCTTGGCATCAATTTCGCGATTACTCCCCCATGCAGTTCAACAGAGCTTCCGATTTTTTGTATACGAACAAGGTTTGCTGGAATATGGTATAATTCACACGGAATACTAATTGCATGCTTACTGTTATCTAACATGAATTGAATTTATAGTTTTTGTGCCGACGTCTCAAAGGAGACAGAGGCTGTTTTCTTAACCTCGTAAAAGGAGATATGTTATGACGAAAAAAGGATTTACACTGATAGAACTGCTGGTGGTTATTGCCATCATCGGTATTCTGGCAGCGATACTGCTGCCAGCGCTGGCCCGTGCCCGTGAAGCAGCCCGGCGTTCCAGCTGCCAAAACAACCTGAAACAGATGGGGGTGATATTGAAGATGTATGCCAATGAATCGCCCGGCGAAAAGTTTCCCTCCATGCAGGGCGGGTATTTGCCGTGGCGAAGTGTGACTGGGCGTGCGCCTACATTGGATTTGGCCCCGAACATTTTTGCGTTATATCCTGAATATCTTACAGATGCTATGGTGCTGGTATGTCCGTCCGATGTAGAAGCCGGCGAAGCGGATACCCTGTTTCGTGATACCAATACAGGCGATCTTTGCGTGGGCAGCTATACAGTGCCTTCTAGCGACAACAAACAAAGATGTGCCAGCGTAACGGACATTAGTTATGGATATTTGGGCTGGGCCATAGATCGATATACGCCCAGTAGCGGTGAGGCTTCTTTTGCTACGCTTACGAGCGTTTTGAGCCTTTTGGGGCCAACGGCACCGGACATTGCTCCTGAAGATACCGGGCCCACTCAGTTGGTTGCCCTAGTGGAAGGATTGTTTGCTGCTGATGGAGTGCTTATCAGCTTTGGAAAAGGCGCCAACAATCTCTTGGCAGACGAGGCAACAGCCCTTAACAAGGCGTTTGATAATGATATTGATTTAACAAATTCTTCTTACCCTCTTCAGGGTAATGGGGCATCAAATAAAATTTATCGCCTTCGTGAAGGTGTCGAACGGTTTATGATCACGGACATCAATAACCCGGGAGCAAGTGCTATGGCACAGAGCAGCCTGCCCATCATGTTTGACCAGATCGCCACGGTAATTACCAGTTATAACCATATTCCCGGCGGATCCAATATCCTTTACATGGATGG
>CAZBNU010000140.1:0-9192 GCA_964493075.1 uncultured Nitrospirales bacterium
ATGGTGGAGCTGAGGGGGATCGAACCCCTGACCTCCGCATTGCGAACGCGGCGCTCTCCCAACTGAGCTACAGCCCCAAGGGTCTTGAAATAATAGCAGAGTGTTCGGGGAAAAGTCAAAATTTCTGATGTACAGAAACGGGTAAGCATTACTGCAGACGCTTTGCATAACCCGAAATGTAGACGATAGATAAACCAAGACGGTGTGTGCTCTTGGCATATACGAATTGCCTGTCGTGCTGTTTCCTGATACAATATAGCATGGTCATTTTGAGAGCAGTATTATGTTTTGAAGGAGAACTTCTATGCCATTGTTTGGTTACAGGTGTCGCAGTTGTGATGCGCAAAGTGAACTGCTTGTTCGTGCTGATGACAAGGTGTGTTGCCCTGCATGTGGTTCCGCGAAGATGGAACGACAGATGAGCCGCGTTGCGCCTGTTGTTAGTTCTAAACCGGAACCCGCATGTGCAGGATGCTCTATGGGTAATGATGGTTGTTGTGATGCCCGGCAGCAGACCTGTTGCATGTCCTAGGGTTATTTGCTATCACTGGGAGAATATCCTTGACAGATGTGGACAATGAAATAAAGCGTGTTCGTACCTTCTGGGACTATTTCCGGCATGGGTTTGTGGAAGCGCATAAGCGCCGCCCGCAAAGTTTCTATTTGCTGCTTCTGGTTCCAGTGGTGTTGCTTCTGGGTATACATATCAGCGATTATCGTGAGTCGCCTCTTCGTTTTGCAACATTACTTACGCTGATGCTTGTTTTTTTTCTGGTTATTGCGATTCGCGCCTGTAATGACATTTTCCTCCTCTATCGAAGGCACCGATCTGACAAGCGTGCGATTTACCTGGATACCATCGGTAATCGCGATTTTGTGGAAAAGTTGGGAAAGCGTATCCACCATAAAAGTGACGAAAGAGGTGGTGCCGACTAAAAGATTTACGTTATGTCGTGTCCTCTGGCTTGAAACACACAATATGTTGTCTTGTTTTGGGCCTTTTATTTAGATTATATTTGTGTTGGCGCAAAAAATGCTTGACATTTAACCCGCTGCATGGTATCATCTGTTTAGTAAACTTACTTGGCGTGAGATTTTCTGACGGTGGAATGGTTTTGCAGGTGAAATGTAATTTTCACCTGATTATGGTGTTATCAGTGGCTTGGTTTTTTTTCGGGCCAAAAGTTGTGCGAAATGGAGAAGTGCCAGTAAGAAAAATGATTTTACGGGATTGAAAACACATCGTTTCGCTCAAGAGCAAGCCCCTCTATCCATGTAGCAGTTGGTTTTGTGCGTATAATTGCATTTTGCTGCTGAATGGTGGGATGTGAAGAGTGAGTGCTGTTTGTAAAGAATTTTCTGGCCTGTGCCAGTTGTCATAGTAAATGTAATTCTGTAACTTAGACGGGCGTAACGCTCAGGGTGAAGGAGTTTGTAAATGTTAAGGCATATAAGGTTTACGGTTGTATTAGCAATAATTTGTGTTGTTGGGTTAGGTGTCGGGAATGCGGCGGCGCAAGACTGTATTTACCGGGATGAATTTGGTGAGTCCATTTTGCATACAGGGGCTGCAGCAATTGCTTCTGGTTTCACACTGATAGATCCTGACGGCAGTTGGGGTATCCCTGATAATTATGACCTGTGGGACTTGAACGCCGATAGTGTTCCTGATCGTGTGCAATTTGAAGTACTGACAGATATTTTGTGCTTGTCTGCAGCGAGCAATCACCCAACCGTCGATTTCGATGAAATCCGGGCAACGTACCAGGACAATCTCACCATGTACTGGGACATGGTCAATACCGCAATGGCTGCAGAAGCGGCAATTGTTGCGGGTGGTCCGGATTTGCGGCAGGCAGGCCTTGAGATAAGAAGCGCTGTCACGGCAGCGGGTATTGGGAGTGTTGTGTTGCCGCCGGAAGTTTTTGGCGGCACTATCCCGGAAGGCTGGGAAGGCAGGACTTGGCAGGATTTGGGCGATATTTTATTTGAAGTTGGTTCGGATATTAACTGGATGGTAACGAACGGCTATCTCGGCACTGCTGCTTCGCCTATCTGGTTGCTGATGGACAATACGGCTACGGCGTACACCATGGCGGCATTGTTGGGGTTTGATACGGAGTTCACGCAGAGTCTTTTCTCAAGACCATCATTACAGGTTCTGGTGGATATGCTTACACTGCACCATCTGGACTGGTCCTATATTCTTGGTACGCTTTTTGCCCATGGGCTTACGGCGACGACGGCGGCCAATGTTGAAAACTCAATTGATGCTATTAATGTGGATGAAAGCCTCATGCCGGACACCTCCACATTGGCTATTACGTCCAATGGAGTGGATGCATTTGATGGCGATGTGCTTTGGGGTGAAAGCACTTTCCTTGAGTTATACAATGATAATGGCGGTGATGTTGCGGTCATTTGGGAGGTCATTATTGCGCAGCTACCGGGTCTGCCTGTGGGCGGGTTGGGCATGCTTCTGGCATTGGCAACAGCCTGTGCTGCGGGCGGCTCGCGCTTCATTAAGCGACAGCGGAAATAGAAAAATTCATTGAGTATATGACAGTATTCGTTGCTTTTCTCAAAAGTCTGGTATATGAGCAACGAACGCTATTGGATAGTGTTTAATTGTTTTGTATGAAACCAGTTGTGTGGTTTTATTGGTCGTATTTGTAGGATGTTGTCAACAGGGAAGGCTGGTGTTTTTTTGAAAGCATATCTTCCTAAGCGGCTTGTTTTTTCGGGTCAGCCCATGGCGTAAGATGTATTGGTCGTTGTAAGGATCGATACGTTGGCGTAGGATGGACAAAAAAAGGGATTTTGAAATGCGAAAGAGTATGAGTCTGGTTCAGGGTTGTATGGTGTTAATGTGCGTACTGCTTGCGGCGCCTTTTGTTTCAGCGCAGGTAATTGTGCCTGATGTTGCAGCCACCATGCTGCCGCTTGCCGAAGTTGCTCTCACCGGTGCGGGACTGACGGTTGGCGACAAAGTGTTCGTTTTCGACGAACTTACGCCGCAGGGGCTGGTTTTGGACCAGATTCCCTTTTCGGGGAGTAATGTGCCTCCCGGAACAGCGGTAAACCTGTGGGTGTCCGCAGGGCCGCATCCCTGTCCCAGCTTATTTGACTACGACGATCAGACTTGGAAAGTGCATATCGGCGGGGCAGGCGTGGCGGATGCTATTGCTACCGTAGATACGGGCAGCGCTTATCCCGAATATCACAACTATGATGCGTGGGATGTTAATGAGGACGGTATCCTCGACAAGACCCAGCTAGCCCTGCTTATGTACTTGATTTGTCTGCCCCCTGGCACCCAGCATCCTACCATTGATATTGATGCTGTGCAGGCCGCCTTTCAGCAGAATCTTGGTGTTTACGACGATTTAATTGCCAAAATCAAGGCCGATGAGGCTGATGCCATTGCTGCTGCGCCGGTATTGGTGGATATGGGCACGGAACTGAAGGATCGGGCTATTGCTGTTGGCATGCAGAACGACCTGGTGACGGCAGATGCCTTTCTTTCGGGGATACTTCCGGACGAATGGGTTGGCAAGACCTATGGTCAGATGGCCGATTTTATGTTCGATGCTGGTGATGGTATCTTGTGGGCCGAGGGCAAAAACTACATTGGCGATCAGGTAACCAGTCTTGCCTGGGTGACAGCGGATAACGAAGGGACACGGCTTCTGGGCGCGGCGATGATGGGGCTTGACGAAACCCTGATTGACCGGTTGCTTGATTTGTCCCAGTATGATGAACTGAACCGGGCGCTTGCTTTGCTTGAATTGGATTGGGGGTATCTTGATGGCCTTTTCACACTGAATTCAACTATTCTTCAGGACATCCAGGATGCATCTGACCTGATTGAAATATCACAGGATGATGTGCCGGTTCTTGATGAAGACTTTGGGGTATATGAATCTGAACCGGGTACGGAACTGCTGGACCCCCAAACTGAATGGAGTGATGAGGGGGACACCCTTGAGGACATCATTAACACTGTTGGTGATGATCCCGAAGTGATATGGGATACGGTTGAAGAAGATGTCACGATTTCGGTTCCAAACGTTACCGGCCAGCTTCTGCCCGATGCACAATCAACCATCATTGGCGCCAATCTTACTGTTGGTACGATCATTATGGTTTTCGACGATATCTCTGTTGCAGGTACGGTACTGGATCAGGCGCCTCTGGCTGGTGTTATAGTAATGCCGGGCGATCCTGTGGATTTGTGGATTTCTTCCGGACCTAACCCCTGTCCCGAATTTTTTGATCAGTGGGGTGTCGCCACCATGACCATTGGCGGTCTCGCTGTTGCGGATGCTATTGAACAGTTGGATGTGGGCGATGATTTTACGGAATATCACAACTATCTCCTTTGGGATGTGAATGGGGATGGGGTGTTGGACAGTCTGCAGTTTGAACTGCTGGCGCGTATTCTTTGTTTGCCAGACAATTATGAACATCCTGAAATTGGCCCGGTGAAGCCGATACAGGACGCCTTCTACGCGAATCTTGCTGAATTTAATGATCGTCTTGCCAAGTACTTTGACAAAGAAGACGAGATGATTGCGGCGGCCCAGCCGCTTTTGGATGTGGGTAATCAGATACTGGCCGTGGGCGGCACGCTGTTGGATGACCCGATCACGCCGGAGTACAATCTGCCGGATGTATGGAATGGCTTAACCCTGCGCGACTTGGCGGATATGATGGTTTACATTGGTGATGGCACGCTGTATCACGTCAATCATGGCAACATCGGCCCAGGCGGCGTAATCCGTCAGACCTTTGAAGGTAATGTCAGTACCGCGCACCTCGCAGCGGCTATTATGGGCTTGGATAGCGGTCTGCTGGACCAAGCGCTTGGTCATTGGCGTTATGATGAGATTGAGAAGGGCCTGGCCCTTGCTGACCTGAACTGGCAGCATCTACTGGACTTGTTGGAGACAAGTGGCCTTAATGCAGGGCTTGTTGGCGATGTGCAGACTGCCATAGCGGATACTGAAGTCGGGTTAGGCGATGTGCCCGTCAACGAAGACCTCGCTACGCTTCAAACAGATGACGGTGATGACTTGCTTGATCCAGGTACCCTTTGGGGCGGGGCTGGCGAAACGCTGCAGGATTTGATTGATAATCTTGGTGACGATGTTGAGGACATCTGGAATGATATTGATGATGCTTTTACGCCCATTGCGCCTGTGGCTGTGCCGGATGTTACCAACCAGGCTTTGGCCGTAGCTGAGGCAAATATTGTTGCTGCCGGTTTTGTCGTGGGCGATGTTGTTCCACAATTCGACGATTTTGCGCTTATGGGTACAGTGCTTGACCAAAATCCTTTGGGTGGTGCGCTGGCGCTTCCCGGTTCTGCAGTAAACCTCTGGGTATCCGCTGGTCCGAATCAGTGCCCCGAGTTTTTTGACAACTGGGGTGTTGCCAAGATGACTATTGGCGGTCGCGCCATAGCGGATGCCTTTGCTCAGGCCGATACAGGCAACGAATTTCCGGAATACCATGACTTTGATCTTTGGGACATTAATGAGGATGGTATTCTCGACATTGTCCAGTTTGAATTGTTGGCGCGTATTCTTTGCTTACCTGACAACTATGAGCATCCCGTGATTGGGCCAGTTAAACCTGTCCAGGATGCGTTTTATGCCAATCTGGCGCTTTACAACGATAAGCTGACCAAATTGCTGGACATAGAAGAGGAAATGATTGCCGCTGCGCAACCGCTGAAGAATGTGGCTAATCAGATTCTTGCTGTTGGCGGCGCATTGCTTGATGATCCCATTACGCCGGAATACAATTTGCCTGAAGTGTGGGACGGTTTAACCCTGCGAGACTTAGCAGAGTTCATGCTGGAAATTGGCGGTCATGTTACCTGGAATCTTTCTCAGGGCAACATCGGCCCAGGCGGTCTTTTCCGTGCCACACTGGAGGGTAATGATAGTACCGCACATCTGGTCGCTGCTGTTATGGGTTTCGATACTGACATCCTGGATTGGGCGTTCGGTAACTGGCGGTATGGAGAGGTCGAGAAGGCATTAGCCCTAGCCAACTTGAACTGGCAGCATCTGCTTGATCTGTTGCAGGCTTTGGGACTTGACCCGGTGCTTGTAAATGAGGTCCAGACGCTTATAGAAGACACCACAATTGTACCCGAGGATATCGTTGCGCAGGATGAACTTCCGGTTTTCCAGACGGAAGATGGTGATGATTTACTTGATCCAAACACGGTATGGGGAGATAGCGGTGAAACATTGCAGGATTTGGTGGACGCAATTGGAGATGATCCTAATGCTATTTTTGATGATATTTCTGGCACGTTCACCGAAATGCCGCTGGTGCCTGATGTGACTGGAATATTGCTGCCTGACGCTGAAGATGATATCTTGGCTGCAGGTTTGGTTACGGGTGCTATTGTGCCCGTCTTTGACGCGACACCTGTTGGTACGGTACTCGATCAGAATCCATTTGCCGGTACCTATGCGCCCACAGGTTCAGCAGTGAACCTATGGGTTTCTGCTGGACCCAATCCCTGCCCCGAATTCTTCGACGAATGGGGCGTCGCAACCATGACCATTGGCGGACGCGCTATTGCGGATGCTATTGCGCAGGTCGATGTTGGGAATGACTTCATCGAGTTCCATGATTTCGACACATGGGATTTCAATAACGATGGTGTTTCGGATCGTGTTCAGTTTGAGTTGTTGGCCCGGATTTTGTGTTTGCCCGATAACTATGAACATCCTGTTCTGGGGCCCGTCAAGCCTATACAGGATGCGTTCTATGCCAACTTGCTGGAATACAACGAAAAACTCGATAAAGTCTGGGATAAGGAAGATGAAATCATTGCTGCTGCACAACCGCTGAAGAATGTGGCGAATCAGATTCTGGCAGTAGGCGGTGTATTGCTTAATGATCCGATAACTCCAGAATATAATCTTCCGTCAGTGTGGGATGGGCATACACTGGGTGAACTTGCCGAATTTATGCTGGAAGCAGGCGGTCATGTTACATGGCATGTTTCGCAAGGGAATATCGGGCCGGGAGGGCTGGCGCGACAAGTATTGGAAGGCAATGTTAGCACGGCGCATCTGGCGGCGGCGTTGATGGGACTTGACAGTAATTTACTGGATACGATTCTTGGTCACTGGCGGTATGTTGAAATTGAGAAAGCGCTTGCCCTTGCTGATTTGAATTGGCAGCATTTGCTTGATCTATTACAGGCTTCAGGGCTTGATCCTATCTTGGTCAATGATGTAGAGGCCTTGATTGACAGTACTGACATCACGGCTGATGATGTGCCCACAAATGACGACTTGTCCATCTTCGAAGATGAAAACGGTAATGACTTGTTTGATCCGGATACCGTCTGGGGCGAAAGCGGCGAGACATTGCAGGACATCATTGATGACTTTGGAGATGCCGATGCTATCTGGAATGACATTAGGGATCAGTTTACAGAAATTATGCCGGTTGTTGTTCCTGATGTTACAGGAATAGATGTGGTTGATGCAGGGACAACAATAATTCTTGCAGGTTTGCAAGTTGGCAACGTTGTTATGGTATTTGATGACATGGCAGCTGTTGGTACTGTTCTTGACCAAAATCCTTTGGCCGGTGTGCTTGTTATGCCGGATACTTTTGTTAACCTTTGGGTGTCTGCCGGACCCAATCCCTGTCCCGAATTCTTTGATGACTGGGGTACGCCTAAAATGGAGATTGGTGGACTTGCCATTGCAGATGCTATCAGTTTCATTGATACGAACAATGAAGTTCCCCATTACCATGATTATTATGCCTGGGATGCAAACCTTGACGGTATTCCAGACCATGTGCAGCTGAAGTTGCTGTCCTTGATGTTGTGTTTGCCTGAAGACTATGTACATCCGACGTTGGACGTTGCTGAAGTACGCGCTCAATTTTGGCAGAACTTCAATCTCTATACCAGCCTGGCGGCAGAGGCGGACAGCAAACTGGATGCAGCAGTGGCGACGGCGCCTTTGTACATTGATCTTGCCCAGCAGATGCAGGGAAGTGGTTCCCCGCTGCTGAGTCAGGTACTGCCGCCTGAAGCCTTCGTGACAGGCACGCTGCACCCTGAATGGCAGGGCGTAACCTATGCCCACTTGGCCGACTTCATGTACCGTCTCGGTGATGGTGCCATCTGGCATGATGGTCAGGGTAATATAGATATTGCCAGAAATGCCATGAACAATGAGGCGACAGCCTATCTGGCAGCAGCCATGATGGGCATGAGTGAAGATTTGGTACAGCGTGGATTGAATAATTACGTTTACTTGAAAACGGAGAAGGTGGCTGCCTTGGCAGACCTTGATTGGGATTATTTACGCGGCCTGTTTGGCCTTGATCCAACAGTTGTTGGTGATATTCAAGATGCGATAGACGATATTGCTCTTGGCTTGGATGATATCCCGGTGCCAGGTGAAGATTTCGATGTGCTTGAATCAGATGGTGTTGAAGTGCTGGATCCGGATGCGCCTTGGGGTGAAAACGGTGAAACGCTTCAGGACTTGATTGATATGTTTGATGACAACGCGGAAGACATCTGGACAGATATTGTTGACCTTTTCAACCTGCCGCCAGAGATCACGCTGAATGGCGATGCTGTTGTAACCGTTGAATGTGGTAATGCGTATATCGAAGAGGGCGCTCAGGCCTTGGATTTCGAGTCCAATGATATTACCGCATCCATTCTAATTGGCGGTGACGTGGTCAACTCAGGCGTCGTTGGTGTTTACGTCGTTACCTACAATGTTGATGATGCCGTTGGCCGTTCTGCCGTAGAGGTAACGCGCACGGTGAACGTGGTTGACACGACAGCGCCGGTGATCACGGTACTTGGCGGTGATGAAACCGTTGAGTGTGGTGATATGTATATTGTTTCCGGTGCGACCGCGCTTGATGCTTGCTTAGGCGTGGTTCCTGTTGATATTGACAATCCGGTTGATACCGGTGCGCCAGGTGTATATACAGTGACCTATACGGCTACAGACGGCACCAATGTGGCGACTGAACTGGTAACGGTCACGGTTGTGGATACGACCGCACCGGTGATCACGTTGCTCGGCGGTGATGAAACCGTAGAATGCGGTGATATGTATATTGTCTCCGGTGCGACCGCGCTTGATGCTTGCTTAGGCGTGGTTCCTGTTGATATTGACA
>CAZBNU010000140.1:9292-10425 GCA_964493075.1 uncultured Nitrospirales bacterium
GACCGCACCGGTGATCACGTTGCTCGGCGGTGATGAAACCGTAGAATGCGGTGATGCCTATGCGGACGCTGGTGCAACTGCCTCAGACGATTGCGACGGCGACCTGACCGGTTCCATCGTTGTCAGCGGTGCTGTGAATACTGGCGTTCCTGATGTTTACACGATTACCTATACTGTGACTGATGGTGCTGGTGCCTCATCTGAATTGTCCCGCACAGTGACGGTTGTGGATACGACAGCGCCGGAGGTTACACTTTTTGGTGATGCTGCAATGACACTTGAATTGTGCGATGGAGACGAGATACCTGTTCTGCCTGGCGCAGCTGCTATGGATGCCTGTGATGGTGATTTGTCAGCGAATGTGGTGGTCGGCGGCGATGTCGTTACAACAACGCCTGGTACTTACATGGTAACCTACAGCGCAAGCGATGCCGCTGGCAATAATGCGGTTGAGGTACGTACTGTTACCGTGCAGGTGCCTGATGGCTTTAATATTGTATTGGATGCCCTGCAGATTACTGTAGAATGCGGTGATGCTTTCGAAACGCCTGACGGAGAGGTACGTAACGGCTGTGATGAACCTGTAGGCTTGGCTGCTGTCCAGGGAACAGTAGACACCTTGCTGCCTGGCGACTATACATTGACTTATAGCTATGCTGGCGCAACGGACGCTACTTTGTTGGTCACAGTAAGTGATACGATGGCGCCTGTGGTGGCCCTTGCTGGTTTAGATGCGGTGGTGCTCGACGATTGCGCATCCTATGAAGAGAGTGGCCTTGCCACGGTAATTGATCACTGTGAAGGCGATATGGGTGCATTCCTCACCCCGGAAGATGTGCTTGTAAGCATATGGAGTGTGGCGGATCAACTTTACACCAATACGGACCTTGCTTCGGTAGAAATTGTGTTTAACACCCTCTATGCCGAGATTTCTGGTGAATATGCATTGGTTTATGCGATTGAAGATTCTTCCGCTAATGAAGGTTTGGCTGAGCGTTCGGTCACAGTAAACTGTATTTTGCAGGAAGGTGAAGGCGAACCCGTCGAAGGCGAAGGTGAACCTGTCGAAGGCGAAGGCGAACCTGTCGAAGGCGAAGGCGAACCTGTCGAAGGCGAAGGCGAACCTGTCGAAG
>CAZBNU010000140.1:10525-10615 GCA_964493075.1 uncultured Nitrospirales bacterium
GTGAAGGTGAACCTGTTGAAGGCGAAGGCGAACCCGTCGAAGGTGAAGGTGAACCTGTCGAAGGTGAAGGTGAACCTGTCGAAGGTGAAG
>CAZBNU010000141.1:0-10615 GCA_964493075.1 uncultured Nitrospirales bacterium
AGATGTATACTCCATAACAGAAATGGATGCCAAATTATTCTCATGGTCCGAGGCAAGTGATGCTGCTTATCAGATGGAACCTAACATAGGGTATCTCGCCACACGGTCGGCGTCTATTGTGACCTTCATGCTGCCGTTGTCTGCGGATTGTACACTGGGGGATATTATTCGTGTAAGTGGCGCAGGGTCAGGTGGTTGGAAAGTTTTGCAGAATGCCGGACAATATATTCCGCTAAATGGATTGGAAGTTTCAAATCTGGGCGCTATTGTAACAACGTTGAACGCAGGGAGTTCGCGGTCTTGGATGGACGTGGATTGTTCCGCTGATGGCACTTGCGTTGCTGCTACCAGTAGTTCGTATTATATTCGCGCTTCGTCGGATTCAGGGGCGACTTGGACTGGCCTTACGGCAGGACCAAACAATTACAGAGATATTGCGGTATCCGCTGACGGAAGCACCATTGTAGCCTTTGGTAGCACGCTTAGTAGCGTTTATCTTTCTAAAGATTTTGGCGCGACATGGAACTCCTATGATGTGGGGGCTACTGAGGACTGGTACGGGCCGGCATGTTCTGCGGATGGGTCGGTGATAGTGGTTTCCGGCGGCAATGCCGGTAATGTTCGGGTTTCCGACGATTCAGGATCAACCTGGACAGGACATAATGTTGTCGGGGCTCCAACAGTTCGTGGTATAGATTGCTCTGCCGATGGTTCGCGGATGATTGTGGCCGGATATACGAGTGATGTTTTCATATCTGAAGATTCCGGAGCGATTTGGACTGCTTCGGGAGCGCCTAATAATAAACGGTATTGGGATGTGGCTTCTTCAGATTCGGGTCAGAAACTTGTGGCTGTTGAATGGGGCGGTGCAATTTTTACTTCAGCGGATGGGGGAACGACCTGGACGAGAAGGCACGAAGCCGGACTGAGGGATTGGCGGTGTGTGGCGTGTTCTGCCGATGGGAGCACAATCGTGGCTGGTGTTGCCTATGATCCAGGATATTTATACGTCTCACAGAATTCTGGAACATCTTGGACTCAATGTGATGAAGGGGGCAGTCGCAATTGGGTGAGTGTTGCCATGACTGCCGATGGTTCCCGCTTCTTTGCAGTTTATAGCGATTCGAATGGCGATATCATGAGCAGCAAGGTAACCTTCAACCTGGAAACAACTACAACTTCAACCGGTTCCCTTAGCGGAAGCCAGGGGGATGCTGTAGAGTTGCAGTATGTAGGCAACGACCGGTTCCATGTGCTGAGTCATCAAGGCGATTTGGGAGCGAATTAACAAAAATCTCAACCGCGGAAGTCACAGAACTCACGGAACTTCAGATTATTTCCGTGCTGTTCCGTGTCTTCAGTGGTAGTATTATTCCGCTTCCACTGCTGGCGCCTGGGCGGCCGCTTCCATGATGACATCTGTCGGTCGCAGGATGACGTTTACGGCATCTTCCATGCCGGAGAGCATGGACAGGGGCGAAAAGCCGCCACCACTGTTTCCCTGTTCCATCATGCGCATCACGAAAATGCCCACGCACTTGCCGTCCAGCGTAAACGCGGGGGCGCCTATGGCCTGCGAAGGGGTGAGATAGAAAAGGCGGGGGCGTTCCACAATACCGGTAACACGGGTGATGTCTACCGTATGAATGCGGCTGGCGACTTTGCCCTCTTTTTCGATGACCACCAGTTGGTCAAGCAACGCAGGTTGTCCATTCGCGGCGAGATCAATGAACGGCAGCGGCGTTTCTGGCGTTTCGGCAGGGCGTATGAAAGCCAGATCATTATCTTTGTCCCGGAGCACGACTTTGGCGGGGATAGGCGTGCCCTCGGTCAGTATACGTGCATCAGCAATTTCGCTTTTCATCTCCATTTCATCGCCCAGCATGCCACCCATAAGTCCCGCCATCATGCCCATGGGGTCTGTAGCGGATAATGCGACAACGGTCAGCCCGCTGGCGTCAATTACCGTGCCTGTCGTTTCAATACGGCTTTCTTCGCTTTCGCTGCCCATGCCCATCATCGAAAAGTGTTGCTTCACCACAAGTTCAACTGTGACCACTGCGTCTTTGTACTGGTTAAATACCGTCAGTGCCTTTTCTTCGGCGGTTTCGGCGGTTGCAGCGCAAGATACAAACAGAATTACCGCTGTGCAACGGGATAAACGGGATAATGAAGGCATGGGGGAGACTCCTTTTCTTGTTGATAGGTGAAAAAGTGAGTAACAACAGATTAGTCGCGGTAGATGGCAACCTCATCACCAATATGTAGCACATGCTTGGTGTTCCAGTTGTTCCATTTGAACAAATCGTTCACACTTACGCCGTAGTGTTTGGCAATGGTAGTGGGATTCTGGCCTGCCGTTACCTTATGCACAACGGGGCCACTGCTTGAAGCCTGCGCAACCGTCACATCATTGCCGCGATCCCGCTGCCCTGCGCCTTTTGCAGGATGATGTACGGTTAGCTCCTGCCCCACCCGAATTATGGATTTTGCGGTCAGCTTATTCCAAGACAGCAGGTCTCGGGTCTTCACGCCATAACGGCTGGCAATTTCGCCGGGGGTCTCGCCTTTGGCCACCTTGTGTGTAACACTTGCGGGAGGGGCAGTGTCCGCTTTGCTTTCGGAATCTTCATTATTACCAGCAACAGTGGTGCGTTTCCCCGCGATAGTAAGTCGGTCACCGACCCTTATGACCGATTTACTGCTGAGCCCGTTCCACTGCAACAGGTCGTTTACGGAAACACCGTAAAGTTGCGCAATGATGCCCGGATACTCACCGGGTTTTACTGTGTGGTATTGCATGGGCTCGGTAGCCGTCTCGACACTACCAGCGCCAATGTTCAGGTTTTGTCCAACTTTGATTTGTGAACGGCTGCCCAGATTGTTCCATCGTTGCAAGTCGGTAATCTTCACTTTGTAGGCACGCGCAATGTCGTAAAGCGTATCGCCACGCTTGACCTTGTACGTTTTTGACGGCGTGTTCTTGTTGACTGCTGTCAGGATTGTAGCTTGCGGGGTTGTTGTGCTGGCGGGTGTTTCCGATACAGCGCCGCCCTGCCCCATACCGCTTACGGGCAACTGCAGATTTTGATTGACCTGAAGGGAACGGGGGGAACGGATATTGTTAATGCGCATCAATTCCTTGTCATTGACGCCGTATTTGCGTGCGATTTGGGATATGGTCTCACCACGTTTAACACGATGCGTACCGGCATACCGCACCGATTTAACAGTCTTCAGGGCGGCAAGGAATTGTTCATGCTTTTCGCGGGGCACCGCCACAGGATACTTGCCCTGGGGTGGGGTGGCTTCCCGTAGCAAATCCGGATTGAGGCGTGCCAGCGTGCCTCGAGACAAGTCCAGCGCCTTTTCCAGATCGGACAGATGATACATTCCCTCCACGGGAACACGCAGCACGTCTTCAAAAGATTCAGGTTCTATCGTGAACCCATAGGCTTCCGGATCGTTCGCAGCGATGATATAGGCTATAAGTCTCGGATAGTACTTTTTGGATTCCGTTTTCATGCGATCGCACGCTGGAGGCGTCTTGATCAGCTTAAAAAAGTCGCGTTCGCCCTTGTTGGCGCTGATTGCGCGCCCCATGCCGCCTTCTCCCATGTTATAGGCCGTCACGGCCAGCGCCCACTCTCCGTCGAAGTAATTATGTAGTCCCTTGAGATAGTCAATGGCTGCCCGCGTGGCACTGTGCCAATTATAACGCTCATCCACATAACTATCCATGCGCAGATTGTAGCGCCGTCCCGTAGCGCGCATAAATTGCCACATACCACCCGCGCCCGCAGGAGAAACAACTTTCGGCTGGAACATACTCTCCACCATGGCCAGCCAGGCAAGGTCTTCGGGCAACCCTGCCTTGCGGAACTCTTCTTTCAGATAGGGCATGTAGCGCGCGCTTCTATTCAACCCCCGTTGGAAGGTCTGGGGGTAGGAATTCTGGAGTTCGTCAAGTTCTTTTTCGATGGCTTCAGGTAGTGGATGAGGGATATCGAGATTGCTGAAACTGTCGGAATTCGAGTTGCCCAAACGGAGCCGATCGCCACCTTCCGGCACCACAGCATCAATCTCGGCAACACATACTTCTTCACGGGGAACAGGATCAAAATGGGCCACATTTCTATGGACGCTTGCACAGCCCGCACTCACCAGAGCTAATGTCACCAATAACGCAATATAACACTTCAATGATGGTTCCCCTGATACACAGACCAATCTGGCTGTTACTTTCACGGATACACACGCTCCTCTATGTTCGCGCCATAGGTGACAGGACAAACATCCCGCCAAAGACGCACAGCATTATACCGCTCGTTATATCCCGTGGTTTGCGGCACTATCGGGGGCAATCCCCACCAAATAATTATCAAACCGTAACCAAACATTACATCTATTGACCCATAGTGTAACCTATATGTTGTGTTATGTCAAGCTCAGCACTACAAATTGATGTGTTTTTGTAACTCTCTACCGTTAATGCGGAACGGTACTGGCCGGTGTTAAATTACGCAAAGGACATTCTTCGCATCGAGGCGAACGCCGGCAATAATCTTTGCCGGTGTATACAATGAGTCCGTGGTATTCCTTGAATAATGTCACATCGGACGGCAGATGCTCATGGAACAGGGTCTGTAAGGCGTTGTAGCCAATTTCTTCTGAAACCATGGCATGGCGGGACAAAATGCGGCGTGTATAGGTATCCACCACAAACATGGGCTTTTCGCAGGCATAGAGCAGTATATCATCTGCTGTTTCCGGGCCAATGCCATTCAATCCCAGCAATTCATCACGCAGTGTTTCCAAGGGTTGCCCGGCCATGCGCTGCATGTCGTTGTCATAGTTTGATGCGAGGTATTCACAAAAGGTGCGCAGCCGTCGGGCTTTCTGGCGATAGTATCCTGAAGGGCGTATGGCAGTCTCAAGCCTTTCCACAGACACCGAAAGCATGGATACCGGGTGCAGTAGTTGTTCCTCTTTGAGATTGGATATCGCCTTTTCCACATTGGTCCATGCTGTATTTTGGGTGAGTATGGCGCCGATGGCGATCTCGAAAGGCGTATCCCCAGGCCACCAGTGGGTAGGGCCGTAGTGGCGTTCCAGCAGGGAATACATTCTTTTCAAAATTTTCTTCATATCATCAGGCTTCCCCGTCATTACAAGCCCTGCACCGAGGGATGATATGCTCGCAATGACGGAACCTATTATCGTTGTAACGGGAGGCGCTTTTCATTTCTCTTTTTTGTCTTTGTTCAGGAAGAGTTGGAAGATAAACCCTGTACCGGACATGATCAACCAGGCAATTCCGAACAGGGTGGCATTGTTAAAGTTGCCCAATGATTCGGGCAGGGATGGTTCAATATCGAATTGCAGTAATAACAGAAAAACGCCATGTACCACGAACAGACCGCCCAAAGCGGCAGTGACGAGGCTGATAATGAACCGTTGCAGTAACAGCGAAAGAAGGCCACCCACAATGCCCGCCGCGAGTGCGGCGGGGAGCACCCAGTGTTCCGAGGGCAGGCTTGCGGAAAAATGCCATAACATAAGGGCGCAGGCGCCGCCGCCAAGAACCATGACTCCCAGGCGATATATTCCATGGGCCATCAACCCGCCGATGAGGCCGCCAGCAACCAGACCGAGACCCATGAAAAGCAGGTTGCCTTCAGTGATAACCCCGGTGAGCAGCATGGCAACCATGCCGAAGAGAATGAAACCGGAGAAATCAATCAGGAAATGGGTGGTGCGGTAGCCAAAAAAACAGCACAATATACCGCAGGCGATAAGGCCGACAAGCACGAGTGCTGGCTGTTGCGCCACCATCATTTCCATATCAGGGTGCAGGGATTCTTTCATAGGGTGTTTCCGTTGTGGGGAAGTTGTATCGTCCAAAAGAATAACACAAGTCCGAGGCGCGGGTCACAGGCGACAACCTGAATGGGCGTTTGCCCGGCCCAAAACTCTCCCGTATTTGTTGTCGATCGTGCGAAATATGATATTCTTGTTGTGCTGTTGCAGCATCTCCCTCAAAAGATGTCGCTTTCGTAGGCGTACCTTCCCAGGTGCGCCATCTTTCTATTGTGAACGGCTATCGTGCCAATTTTGGCGCACTTGGGAAGGTACGCCTACGAAAGCATGAATCACTTGTCTGGGTTGCGGGTAAGGCTCGCATTAGAATGAACACTGAAGAACCATGAACAAAGCAAAGAGCATTATAGCCACTCCCTTATCGGTTGTCCTGTTTCTGATTGGCTGGGCGTTGACGCCCGTATTTGTGCGATATATGAGCGGCGCGTATGACCCCTATACCCAGGCGTTCATTCGTTATGTCAGTGCTGCCGCAGCGTTGATTGTCTATGCCTCCCTGTGCCATCGCAAGGACTTGGTCAAGGCCTTTGGCAATTGGCGTACGCTGCTGCCCATGAGCCTGCTCATGCTCTGTATGCAGACGGCGTGGATGGTGGCCATTTACCACACCACCGCAACCATGGCGCAACTTGTGACGACGCTGCAGGCGCCGCTGGTGATTTTACTCAGTTTCGTGGTCTTTCATGAAGAGCGGCAGGTGATCCGCAGCCCCGGTTATCTGATTGGTTCTTTCTTGTGCCTTGTTGGGGTGCTGGCCGTATTTATGCGCGATGAGGGTAGTGGCCTCCGCTTCCATGTGGATTTTGCAATGCTGCTGCTTATGTTCGTGAGCATGGCTTGGGCCGTCTACGCCGTCTGGGGCAGGCATACCGCCAAGGGCCTGCATCCCGTAGCCATGTTTACCGTATTGAGTGTATACGTGAGCATTGGGTTTGTTTTCATCATGTGCTTTTTCGGCGACCCGGCCACCTTGTGGTCTGCAGGGGTACGCATGAACGGTATCGCCTTTATTTCCGGCGTAGTCTGTATTGCAGCCGCCCACTGCGGGTTTCATTATGCTCAGGTGCGTCTTGGCAGTGCCTATTGCACCAGTCTCCAGTTGGGCACCCCGTTCATCACCCATCTGCTGGCCTATGCCCTCTGGCCCGATGAAGCCCTGCTTTGGATCCAATGGGCAGGCGGCATTATGCTCGTAGGGGGCGGCCTGCTCGTGGTGCGCGCCCGCTGGCGGACGGTGTCCGGGTTAAACTAAACGGCTAGGCCTAATGTCCTGTGGGCAATGTCTGTGTTAATAGGTAACACGTATGCGGTAAGTGAGTTCTACTTCCTTGTCTGCGGGTACCTCCAACGTGAACACTGCCGTGCGGGCGTCCCGCTTTACATGCTTGTGGGATTCGGAAAGAACGGTCCAGTCGCCGGATAAGGGCTCCACAACATCCACCTTAATGTCGGTGTCCTTGCGGTTGCGAACGGAAATCTTGAATTCAGATTCGTGGGTGCGCGGGTTTATGGAGCGGTAATCGGTTTGGGTGCGGTCGCCCACCACGTCGAAGGCCTTGCCCAGGGTCAAACGCACTTCTTCGTTCTTGGGCGTATGCTGGATGCGGTCTTCGCCGGAGAACTGGAGCATCCCGGAACTGTCGGGCTGGTATACGCGCATGGTGCCAGCAGGAAGGGGCATACCCATATTATTCTCTTCCTTATTCTGGAATATCATGAACACGTCGGCATTCTGATTTTTCATGGCCTCAATGGGAGAACTGTAAAAATGGGCTTGTCCGCGGAACTCGTATTTCTTTTCCACGGGCACCGCAGTGCCGCTTAGCAGGCTTACCTGTTTGGACTGGTTCTGTTTGATGGTGGTGCGTCGCTGCATCGTGTACAGGTGGTATTCGGCGAAGGCTTCTTCCTGCATCATGGGTGGTGCGCCTGCCACTGCCATTTCAGCGCGCATCATTTTGGCGCGGGGCATCTGGTCCTGCACCATGTTCACCTCGCCTGCCACCAGTTTCAATTGGGCATTGGTGTAGGTAGCGCCGGAATTATTATTCAGCGTTACCCAGCCCTCAATGTCCAGGGACTTCTCGTCCTTTGCAAGGGTGACCACATAGTCCGCGATCCAACTGATGCCGCCGGTGAGATAGGTGACTTCCACTTCATGGTCGGAACCGTCATTGGATAGCAGCCACACCAACGTGGGTTTCGCAATGAGTTCCTCGGGAATTTCAGGAAGCACCACAGTGCCGGGATGCCCCAGATAGATTTCACCGTCCAACTGATAGACCGGTCCGTTGTTGATGCTCAAGAGTTTTGCCGACTGCTCATAAAAAGAGAGGTCGTTGTGCTTGTTGATGAGTTTGACATCCCGTCCCACATACTTCTCCATCAACTTGTCGGGACTCATCAGGTCGTATTCATAATTCTGCTCCAGGATATGCAGTTTTCCTGGCGCATTCAGCGAACGAAGGCTTACTGTCTGTGGCATGATCTGTTCCGCAACATCCATGAACTTTAACTGGGATTCCCCCGGCAGAAACTTCAGGGTGCGTGTATCACGAACCAGAGCGCGGTTGCTGTTATATACCGTTACTGCCACATCGGTCTGATCTTCCAGGGTGGTCTGGTTTGCATGAACCTTCCCTGCCACCGGGTCTTTCAGGCGCAGACTGTCTGCCTGTTGGGCAACAGCGCCGCTGGCGCACAGCAAAAACAGGGCAAAGAGTAATGTGTAGCATCGTTGTGTATTCATCGTCTGGCTCCTTATCAAGGTTGTTTGAACAACTTCACAGTACCGTACAAGCATACCGTCTGTCAATATGCCCTGCCTCTATAACGATTGAGGAGCAAATGTGTTCAATGCAGGCAGTAACTTTTTTAGTAACTGTTGCCAGCAATAAAAATATGAATTTGTAAATATACTACCACTACCGTCATTCCGGTTTTTATCTTCTGATGGACATCAGAAAATAAAAGACCGGAATCCACGGGTAACAACAACGTCTTCGTTTTATGTTATGGATTCCGGTCTTTTTCGGGCGGTTTAATTTTATAAAGAGGGTAACAACAACTACATCTAGGTTTAAGTACAAGATGGCGTATTTATAAAGTTGCCCGAAAAAACCGGAATGACGGTTGTGGTAGTATATTTATATAATTTGGGTTGAGGGCAAAGCCGGCATTAACAACAATGTTTTTAGGGTTCCGTAGCAGATATAATATACAGAACGAAATGCTTCGTGGTTTGTGATAAAAAGCATACACAATTAACCGGATACTTAACGGAAGGTCAAGCAATGACAAAGAACAAGATGAACAGGCGTGAGTTTATTAAGCGTAGCGCGGCGGCATCTGCCGTATTCAGCATTCCCATGATTGTGCCCAACACGGTGTTTGGGGCCGATGCACCGGGCAATCGCGTGAATGTCGGCCTTGTGGGTTGCGGCAACATCGGCAACTACCACAAAAACTGGCTAAAGCAGTATTCGGACACACGGATTATCGCCGTGGCTGACGCCTACAAGTCGCGTCGGGTAGCCCTGGCGGAAGAAATGAACAAGCATTATGATTCCAAGGACACCACAAAGGTCTACGATGATTTCCGCGAGGTCATTGCCCATCCCGATGTGGATGCCATCTTTATCGGCGCTCATGACAACTGGCATACCCCGATGGCGATTGCTGCAGCGCGTGCCGGTAAGGACGTGTATTGCCAGAAGCCCCTCACGCTGGACTTGGAACAGGCGAAACTGCTTCGCACGGCAGTCAATGACAACAAACGGATTTTCCAGTTCGGTACCCAGTACCGTTCCGAATCCCTTTATCCGAAGATGGTGGAACTGGTGCGCAACGGCTACATCGGCGAATTGCAGCGTATAGACGTGTGGAGCCGGAACGTGTTGAACGACACCAACCAGTACCATACGCCTCCTTATGGTTCCACAGAGGAAATACCGGTGCCGGAGGATTTGGATTATAATGTATGGCAGGGGCCCGCGCCGCTTGTGCCCTATACCGCCGACCGATGCACCCCTTGGGGCGGCTACCACTGCCCGGAAACCTCCATCGGTTTTGTGGCAGGTTGCGCCATTCATCCGCTTGGTGTAGCGCAATGGGGCAACCGCACCGACCACACCAGCCCCATACGGTATGAAGGTACCGGCAAAGTGCCCACAGAAGGCATCTTCCGTACCCTGGAGACCTGGGACATCATGTGCGATTACGAGAACGGCGTGAAACTGCACATGATGGACATGGACACGGCTCGGAATTATGTGCCGGAATATTATAAAGAGGAACTGAAGAATGGCGACGGCGTGGTGTTCCACGGCACCGAGGGCTGGATTGGCGACTTCAAGTTTGGTTCGTTCTACGCCAGCGATCAGAACCTGTGGAAAGAAGAACTGAAACCGGACGCGGAGCGGGTTTACGAGTCCAAGGGGCATGTCCGCAATTTCATTGACTGCGTGAAATCCAGGGAAGAAGCCGTCTGTCCCGTGGAAATGGCGATTCGTTGTGATACTATCGCCCACATGATCAATGTGGCGGCCCAGACAGGGCGGGTCATCAATTGGGATCCCAAGGCGGAGCAAATCGTTGGCGACGAAGAAGCGAACAAAATGCTTACACGGCCTTATCGTGAAGAGTGGAAAATCTGGTGATAAAAACGTAGCGCTTCGGAGGGGGGACATTCCTGTCCCCCGAAATTTGAAATACCTAAATCGGTCTTGTGCAAGTC
>CAZBNU010000142.1:0-10601 GCA_964493075.1 uncultured Nitrospirales bacterium
AAGGTCTACCGTTACGAATACGTGCGTGCAGGTTATTGGAACAATAAAACAGGCGACTCCTACTCACGGTTCGTTGATCATGAAACCGGGGAAGCCACCCCTTCATTTGCAAAGGCATACCATCTCGGCAGTGCCGCGGTGGATGGCGATTTGGTAATCGTTACGGCGGTGGATATCTGGGATGGCGAAAAGATTGATGTGTTTGTTTCTCGTGACTTGGAAACGTGGGAATCGTGGAATGCACTAAACCTGCCGGGCTACGGCATGTTCAACACCTCTTTGTGCAAGGCGAACGACACGTATGTGCTCATGTTTGAAGTGGGCAAGCCACCGGAAGTGGCAGGCCAGAGGTTTACGGCGCGTTTTGCTACCTCGAAAGACCTGAAGGACTGGACGCTGACTGCTCCGGAATGCACCTATGACAAGGGGCGCTATACCGCACCCCATTGTCTGCGTTATCATGACGGTTACTACTATAACTTTTACCTGGAGGCCACCGGCGGCGGCTATGACCAGCGGGTAGTGCGTTCGCAAGACCTCATCCACTGGGAACCCAGCCCCTGCAACCCCATTTTGAAAGCCGACGGCGCCGACAAACAGATTGCCAATCCAAACCTTACCCCGGAACAGCAGAGCCGTATCCGGGACGCCAAAAATATCAACAATTCCGATTTTGACTATTGCGAATACAAGGGCGAACTCATCATCAACTACTCCTGGGGTAATCAGCAGGGGATTGAGCATCTCGCCGAAGCACGGTATGCAGGCAGCGAAGCGGCATTTCTGAAGGCGCTGTTTCCCTAAGTAAACAAACAGCATTTTGATCCAAGGCATTTAATTTTGTAGACTTTCATTAACAATGTATACCTCACCCATCCCGGGACGAAATGAAGGAGATAATTTAATGACACCACCCATTAACCGCCGCACCTTTCTGAAACAGACTTCCATCGCAGGACTTGCTGTTCCGTTGATTCTTTCCCGAAAAACGCTGGCAGCCACGCCGTCGGGAACATTGCAGCATGCGGCAATCGGTGTGGCAGGACAGGGCAACCACGACCTGCAGCATATTGTAAGCAGCGGCAAAGTGCAGGTGTATGCGCTGTGCGACATTGATGAGATGAATTTGCGCAAGGCGTCGCAGCGCTATCCCGATGCCCGGTTGTATACTGATTGGAGGGAAATGCTTGAAAAGGAAGAGGGCAACATTGACTCGGTGAATGTGTCCACCCCCGACCATGCCCATGCACCCGCAGCAATGACTGCCATCCGGAAGGGAATGCATGTATTCTGTGAGAAACCGTTGACGCACGAGGTATACGAAGCGCGCAGATTGACGGAGGCTGCAAAAGAATACGGTGTTGCCACACAGATGGGTATTCAGATTCACTCCCATGAATTTTATCGCAATGCCGTGCAGTGGCTGAAGCAGGGCGCTATCGGCAAGGTCAAGGAATGGCACTCATGGTCTGCGGCGGTGTACACCACAGAAGACAAAAAGCGCCCCAAAGGCAACGACCCCGTCCCAACCCATGTGAACTGGGACCTCTGGCTGGGCGTCGCCCCCAAGCGGCGTTATAAAGCGGAAATCTACCACCCGTTCAAATGGCGTTGCTGGCGGGATTTCGGCGGCGGTGCGGCTGGCGACTTTGGATGTCACATTTTCGACCCGGTATTTACAGCCCTGGGTATCGGCGCACCGATCAGCATTACCTGCGAAACGGAATGTGTCAGCAAGGAAGTGCACCCGGGATGGACCACTGCCCGTTACGTATTCCCGGGAACGCCTATGACAACTGGCGACACCATCTGTGCCACCTGGATGGACGGTGGAAAAATGCCGGATACTGGATTGTCGCCGCATCTGCCTGCAAATCATGAACTTCCCAAGAGCGGTTCCATGCTTATTGGTGAAGAAGGCACCCTGATTCTTCCCCATGTGGGGCCACCCCAGCTGTATCCTGAAGAAAAGTTCAAAGCCTATCCCAAACCCGAACTGGAACCTGTAGACCACTACCATGATTTCGTGGAAGCGGCATTGGGTAACGGAACAGCGGGCGCTGATTTCAGTTTTTCGGGGCCCTTGACAGAAGCCGTGTTGCTTGCCAATGCAGCGAACCAGTTCCCGGGGAAAACCCTGGAGTGGGACGCCGAAAAATTAAAGTTCACCAACAGCGGTATGGCATCACGATTGCTCTGGCGGCGTTATCGCTGCGGCTGGCACGTTGACGGGCTGTAAGAGCGAATGTGATTCGCCCCTACGCTTGGCTGCGTAGCTGTTGTTTCATTTCGTCGCATCGCGTACGCAACTGTTGGAGCCGTTCTGCGTGCGCGGGGTCGTTGGTCAGATTCGTAGTTTCAAGCGAATCGCTTTGGCGGTCATAGAGTTCTTCATAGACTGGTGACTGTTCGTAATAGCGCAGATACTTGAAACGACGTCCCACGATGCCTTCCGATTTCGGGATGGCGGGATGGTCGAAAGTATGCTCATAATAGAACTCTTCGCGCCAGTCCGTTTTCTTGCCCTGAACCAACGGCAAAAGTGACCGCCCCTGCATCATTTCCGGTGGCGTGATCCCTGCCATGTCCAGGAGCGTGGGCGCCACGTCAATGTTCAAGGCCAGTTCCCGACTTCGTTTGCCGCGACAGGCTTCCGGCAATCGCGGATCGTACACAATCAGGGGTATGCGTATGGATGGATCATGCCCATACCACTTGCCGGCGAGGCCGTGGTCCCCAAGATAGAAACCATTGTCTGACGCGAACACAATGATGGTATTGTCGGCAAGTCCCTTTTCCTGGAGTGTGGCGCAGATAGCGCCCACAGCCCGGTCCACACCGGTAATAAGGCGATAATATCCGCGCACCATCTTTTGGTACAACACCGGTTCTGAAAACCGTATCTGCCAGCGCTTGCGCCCTTCATTCTTGCTGCGGAAAAAATCAGGAAATCTTTCATAATACTGATCGTCGGCAGTTTCCGGCGGCACCATTTCGACATCCTCGTAGAGGTCCTCATACTGCGGATCATAGATGAACTGTCGGGGGTCGCCGTCCTGGCAGTGGGGTGCTTTGAAACTAACAGAAAGGCAAAAAGGCTGCTTGCCGCCATATTCGTGCAGAAATGCCAGTGCCGACTCCTCATGAACTTGGGTCAAATGCTTGTAGTTGCCCTGTTCATCCTTCTGTTCGTAATGTCCCTGGCCCGCATACCCCCGCCAGAAATCATACTTGTCTTCCGGCATTTCATTACCGACGCCATACTTACCCACAAATCCTGTGGCATACCCGGCTTCTCTCAGCAGGGCAGGATAAGTAGTCGCCCATTGCTCGTCTGTGAAGGTTTTTGAAAAATTGTTAATGCCGTGGTGGCAGACATATTGCCCGGATAGATAGGAGGCACGGCTTGGCGCACAAATGGACGTGGTTACAAAGGCGTTTTCAAACAACACCCCCTGCGCTGCCAGCGCGTCAATATGGGGCGTGTAAATGAGGGGATTGCCGGTGCAACCCAATGTATCGAAACGCTGATCATCGGTCAGCAAAAAGATGATATTTGGTCTCTCTGCTGCACTGACATATCTGCGGGAGGTCAACAGCGCAGCAAGCCCCGCACCGCCAAAAGTCATCATTCCAAACTGTCTACGTGTTATGTTCTGCATTGAAGTTCCTTTTCAGCGCCTAACAGGCCATTTCAAAATAAGCGGCACAAAAAAACACCCTGTTGTGGTATAATACAGCAGTTATGTGTTTGCATCTCAACCATACAGCATACATGAGGCAGGGAGCAAATTTGTTGTTACGTCTGGAATTATGTATAATTAACAGTTTGGGGGTGCAGGAAGTTCTTATAAAAATCAAGAAGATTTCTAAGGCGTGATCTATAGTTGAGGTAAGTTGTCCCCATAAAGGATAATCATTACTGTCAAGGTGATATCTGATGTGTGCAAAAGTTGAGACAAATCCGTAATGAGTGATGTTTTACATATACCGCAATCGGTAGTTGATGGCTGCCGTAGTGAGTCCATGCCATTTTTTAGTATTGGGTATTATGCCTATACGCTGGAAGGCCGTGTACTTTTTATGGATGCCACCGCTTTTGGTCTGCTTGGTTTGTACAAGAAGATTGAAAGCCCCGATGCCGCTGTGGGCAGGATACTTGATGACCTGACGGGGGAATCGTTGCATGCGGATTTGCGGGCTCAATTGAAACAACATCATATTGTGCGTGGCTATGAATGGCTTCTGGATATGGAATCAGGGGAAGACCGTTGGCTCTACGAAGATGCCCGCCTGATTACCCCGCGTGGGGAGATGTTGAAGTATGTGCAGGAACCCTATGCGGAAAGCGTTGTGCGGGATATCTCGATGCGTAAGCACAAGGAGAGCATCGTATACGCAGACCAGCATAAGTACCAACGGATTATTGAAGCCATCCACGAAGGCTATTATGAGATGGGACTGGCGGGACATCTCACCTTTTTCAACCGCACCCTTGCCAATATTCTGGGGATGCCGGAACAAGACCTGATCGGCAGGAACCCTGCTGAGCTTTTTGAAACTGATGCCATAGCCGTGGAAATGAAAAAACTATACGCTTCCTTGCGTGACGGTAAAATTTCTGATGGGTTGCTTAACTGGAAGTTAAAGCGCAAAGATGGGACGACAGCCTTCCTTGAAGTGTCTGTAAGTCTGATGTTTGACAAGGAAGGCAGGCGCTGCGGCTTCCGGGGGCTGGTGCGGGATGTCACGGAACGGGCCAATGCGGAGGAAGCGTTCCGCGTCGCAGAAACACGGTATAAAAATCTTTTTGAGGAAGCGAATGATATTGTATATACCCATGATTTCCAAGGAAAATTCACGTCACTGAACAAGGAGGGCGAACGGCTCAGCGGGTACACGAACGAAGAAGCTTCAAATATTTCCGTGTATGAAATCATTGCCCCGGAATATCGGGAAAAGGCCCTGGAAATGACAAAGCGCCGCCTGCAAGGGGAGCAGGTGGGCAAATATGAAGTCGAAATCCTTGCCAAAGACGGCCACCACATCCCTGTGGAGGTCAGTGCGCGGCTCATTGTGCATGATGGGAAACCCATCGGCGTGCAGGGGATTGCCCGCGACATCACTGAACGGCGTCAGTCTGAAGAGCAGCGTCAAGCCCTTGAACGTCAGGTGCAACATGCTCAGAAACTTGAGGGGTTGGGCGTGTTGGCTGGCGGCATTGCACACGATTTTAACAATCTGCTGGTGGGCATTTTGGGCAACGCAAGTCTGGCAACACGCCGTCTGCCCAAAGAATCGCCGGTGCATACCTACCTGAAGCGGGTCGAAAAGGCCGCACAGCGAGCTGCCGAACTCACCAATCAGATGTTAGCCTATTCCGGACGGGGTACCTTTGTAGTGCGTCCATTGCACTTGGACAAGCTTGCCCGCGAAATTGTGGAACTGGCTCGGGTGGGCATCTCCAAGAAGATAAATTTTCAGTATAACTTCGAGGGAACGCTGCCGCCAGTGATGGGGGATGTTTCCCAGATGCATCAGGTAATGATGAATGTCATCACCAACGCTGCGGAAGCAATCGGGGAGGAGGTCGGCACCATCACCGTCGGCGCATGCCTTGCCACACTGGATGAGAGTTCCCTATCCAAGGTCTATTTCCATGCGGACCCGACACCGGGCGATTATGTGTGCTTAACCGTCAGCGACACTGGTTGCGGCATGGATGCGGAACAGAAGACCAAGATTTTTGATCCCTTCTACAGCACCAAGTTTGCCGGGCGCGGGCTTGGACTTGCCGCATTGCTGGGTATCGTGCGCGGCCATAAGGGCGCGGTAAGCGTCTATAGCGAACCGGGCCGGGGCACCGTATTCAAATTGTATTTCCCCGTGCTGAAACAGGAGGCCCTGGAAAAACAACTGCCCGAAGTGGACCACAGCCAGGAGGAGAAGTCTCTGGGCAAGTGGAAAACCAAGGGTATGGCGTTGATTGCCGATGATGAAGAGGCCGTGCGTGTTTTCACGCGAGAGGTGCTGCAGCGCCACGGGCTTATGGTGGTGACGGCAGATGACGGCAAGGAGGCCATCGAACTGTATGAGAAACATAAATCGGAAATTTGCGTGGCACTGGTGGATTTGATGATGCCCTTTGTGAACGGACAGGAAGTACTGGAATACATCCGCAACGACAATCCCGATGTGCCCATCATCATTTCCAGTGGTTACTCGGAATCAGAAATACTGGATCGTTTTCGGGAAAACCCGCCGACCAATTTCATCCAGAAACCTTATCGCGCCTTGGCACTCACGCGCGTTCTGAAAATGGTGCTGGAGGATGCGGCACCTGCGAAAGCATGAGAACGAAGGGCGGTACAGGGCAATGAACGTGAACAACACCGCTGAACACATCCTTCATGGGGCGAGCGTCTTCATTTTCTGTCTGCTGTTTCTCATCACTACGGGAATCGCACAGGAAGGCGGCGAATCGAAGTTTCCCGTTGCATTCCCAGAGGACACAACCAATTCACAGCCTGCAAATTCCGGCGGCACAATCCCAGCGCCGATAGCCATTCCTCCCGGAAAAACTGAAACCCCACTGTCCATTCCATCGGTTCCGGAAGCGCCCTCTGCCAGTGCAGACTGGGTGTTGCGCCGCATGGCCACATCGGAAGACGCCGAGGTTCGCAGACGCTCCTCCGAAGCCTGGCCTGTTAGTGATGCGTTCATGGACGCCATGAATACCCTTGTCTATGCCCTTGCGGACCCGGATGCAAAAGTGCGCGCCGCAGCGGTGGATCGTCTTCACCGTATGGAGCAGTTTCAGGTGTTTGGCTATGTCATGCGCACCATGGTGGCTGGCACAGCGGACCGCGTTCGCGCCCTGGATGGTGCGCTGCCTGCTCTGGAAGCCGCGCTCGCGCCCCTCATGGAGGAAACCCTGCACACCGAAATTGAAGCGGTCGAGCATCGCCGCATCGCCGCATACTGTCTCGGACGTATGGGCGGGGATGGCGCCGTGGACACGCTGGGGCACTATGCGGCAGGAAACGATATGACCCTGTCGCGGGCCTGTGCCGATGCCTTGTACGCCATAGGCACTCCTCGGACAATACCGCACTGGATGACCTTGCTGGAACATCAAGACCTGTACTGCCGCCGTCTGGCCGCTCTGGGCCTGGCATTTCTCGGTGGTCCCAATGCTTTCGAGCGGTTGCGCCTTCTCATCCTCGATGGGAACGAGGACGTGTCGCTGCAGACGGATGCCTTGCAGGCGCTTCAGGATCATCCCCCAATGTCGTTGTATCCGCTGCTGGTGGAGGTGCTGGAACAGAACCGCCAAGTGCGCCCTGTGGCGTTGCGGATACTGCGCAACCGGGCCGGCGTTGATTACGGTGCGAACATGGCGGCCTGGCGTGAATGGCTGCATTCCTTGACTGCAGTGACGGTGCCGCCAATCGTTCCAAGTCAATGAAGTTGCATTTGGGGCGCGCTACGCTGATAATAACCGTATGCCAAAGAGGCAAGGATGCCTCTTCTACTTTAGGCCAGCATCAACGGAAGGAAGATACCCTATGCGCAGTTTACAGATTCTACTCACACTGATTGTTTGTTTTTTGATAACAGGCGTTGCCTTTGCCAAGGAAGAAGAAGAGGAACGCCTGCCCGTGGGCGCCATGACCGCCGCGCCGGAAGGGGATGGCTGGATAAATCTGTTCAGTGAAGAGAACGCCGGGAAATGGGAGAATGTCACCGATGACCAGAAGGACATATTCACCATCAAGGACGGCATCTTTCATGTGCCCGGACGCAAGCCTACTCAATACATTGCCTGGCAGGGCGAGTCCTTTGACGATTTTGAACTGCACATTGAGTTCAAAGTGGCAGAAGGCTCCAACAGCGGCGTGTTCTTCCGCACAGACCCCAAGGACCCGGTGCAGGGCGGCATGGAAATTCAGGTGTACGGCGACTACAGGGAACCGCCGAGCAAAAACAGCAGCGGCGCTTTGTATGACATTGCAACACCTATGTTCAATATGGCACTGCCTGCGGGCGAGTGGAATTCTTACGACATCCGTTTTGTGGGTTCGGAGCTCGAAGTGGTGTATAACGGATGGAAAGTGCTTGACATTGACGTGTCGGTCATGACCCTGCCCATTGGCAAATTCGACACGCCGCTGGCGAACATGCCCCGGGAAGGCCACATCATCCTGCAGGATCACGGCGATGAAGTCTGGTTCCGTAACCTGCTCATCCGTCGCCTCTAATAAATTATAAACTGTAGGGTGGGTGAAGCGCAGCGAAACCCACCATTTAGTA
The DNA here is from genome assembly GCA_964493075.1 of uncultured Nitrospirales bacterium. Taxonomy (GTDB): domain Bacteria; phylum Hydrogenedentota; class Hydrogenedentia; order Hydrogenedentales; family CAITNO01; genus SLFT01. The sequence continues at coordinate 8,314 of CAZBNU010000142.1, forward strand.
ATCGTAGTACTTTAGCCCCGGAATCTATTCATGAAATTATCCCAGGAACAGCGGGACTGGCTGGCGCTGGCCTTGGTGCCCGGCGTGGGCACCGTGCGTTTTATCCGACTGCTGGCGCGTTTCGGAACGCCGGCGCGGGTGTTGCGTGCTTCTACAGGGGACCTTGCGGATGTGGTCGGCGACAAACTGGCGGAACGCATCCGGCAGCATGGCGCGGCAGCCGATATTGAACTGCAGGAGCAGCGCATGGCAGAACTGGGCGCACGGCTCATTACCATGGATGACGCGGACTATCCCGCCCAACTCGCGGAGATTTATGACCCGCCCCTGCTGCTGTTCGCACGGGGAACCCTCTGCGAAGAGGACAAGTATGCCATCGCCATTGTGGGGACGCGCCGCGCTTCGGCACACGGACAGAAAATCACGCGCAAGCTGGCGGAGGGCCTGGCGGAGCGGGGCGTCACTGTAGTCAGCGGTCTTGCGGAAGGCATAGATGCGGCGGCCCATCAGGGGGCGCTGGACGCCGGCGGACGCACCATTGCCGTACTCGCTTCGGGACTGGATGAAGCGTCGCCCGCGCCGAACCTGCCCTTACTGGAGCGGGTGGTGCAAAGCGGTTGTGCAGTGTCGTCCTTTCCCATGGGCGTGCGCGCACTGCGCGGCAATTTCCCCCAGCGCAATCGCATTATCAGTGGTCTGTCCCTGGGCGTGGTCGTGGTGGAAGCGCCACCCGGCAGCGGCGCCCTGATTACCGCCCGCTTTGCCGCAGAACAGGGACGGGAAGTGTTCGCCGTGCCCGGCCTTGCAGGATTCGCCAACAGCCGCGGCCCCCATGAACTCATCCGCGACGGTGCGAAGCTGGTGGAATCGGTGGAGGATATCATTACGGAATTGAACTTGCCTGCGTCTGTGCGGCAACCAAGGCCGCCGCAAACGGAATCTGCAGAGTATGGCCAAGCATCGCAGGATACGCTTGATTTTTCTGCACCGAAGGCCAGCAAACTGTCTGTCGCGAAACCTGCCGCGCCTCCACCACCGCCACCGAAGAGACCCGCCCTGTCCGCCGTGGAGGAAGACATACTCAGCGTGCTACATCATGAAGGTTCCTTTGTGGATGAGATAGCACTGGCATGTCGTATCTCCATTTCCGAAGCCTTGTCTTCCCTTACCATGCTAGAACTGAAAGGCGTGGTGGAACAGATGAGCGGCAAACGGTTCCGCCCAAAATGATGGGACTAATGGGACCAATGGGACGTATGAGTGAACTCAAAGACCGTATCCGCAACGGAGGTTCCATACCTGTGCCGCTGGGTTTTATCTTATGGCTTGCGTCCTTCATGCAACGGTTTGGCATGTGGCTGCGGCTGCGCAAGACGCCGGTTAAGGTTCCCGCCTATGTCATCAGTTACGGCAACATTACCGCCGGCGGTGTTGGCAAAACCCCGGCGGTCATCGAACGCGCCCAAAAGGAACTGGCGGCAGGAAAACAGGTCGCCATACTGACCCGCGGCTATGGCGCAGCACCAGTAAAAGAACCTCTTCTCCTCGCACCTCAAAGTGCAAAAGCAACTACCAATACTTCCCCAGAAAACGATGAAGCAACACATCTCCCTAATGTCCATTCTTTTTCAAGTCTATCCCGGAATTTTGGGGACGAAGCCGCGCTCATTACAAAACGCGCACCAGGTGTATGGATAGTGCGTTCTGCGGACCGCGTTGCCGGGGCGCGCGCTGCGGTCGCAGAAGGGTGCGAGGTGCTGATCATGGACGACGGGTTTCAGGCGGTAGCGTTGGCGCGTGACGAAAACATCCTGCTCATTGACGCCACCAACCCCTTCGGCAACGGTTATATGGTGCCTCGCGGCATCCTTCGCGAACCCCTGATCACCATGAAACGCGCCACGGCGATCATGCTGACCCGCTGCGACCAGGCGCAGGATAAATGCGGCGCTATCGAACAAACCATCAGACAACACGCCCCCGGCGTTCCCATCACCCGTACCCGGCACACGCCCACCGGATTATGGCGCGTGTGCAACGGCAGTGAAGTCCCGCTTTCCTTTCTGCAAGACACCACTATCCGCGTCGTATGCGGCATCGGCAACCCGGATGCCTTCACCCAAACCCTCCGCGAACTCGGCGCAACTATCGCAGAAACCCACCCCCTGCCCGACCACGGACAAATCCCGGACTCCTTGCTGGATGCAACCCTGCCAACGATAATGACAGAGAAGGACGCCATGCGGATAACGGGGGTTTGTTCTTCTGACGTGTACGTGCTTGCTATT
>CAZBNU010000143.1:0-10554 GCA_964493075.1 uncultured Nitrospirales bacterium
ACTCATGATGTGGGCGATTCTATCAGTACAGGGCGGCAACGGACAAATCGCCATGTCCAAGGCTTGACTCTGACGGGTCATATAGTGGAAAATAGAGTCTCTAAAGTGGGCGAGTGTTGGGTTCCAACCTCGCCAAAACAGATAAACTGTTGACAAAAAAATCGCCATACTGTGAATTTATATAGGTGGCGTCTGTTTTTGCGTTGACAGCAGGCGTATTTTTTGGTACAGTTAAGCGAGTGACGTAAAGGTATTCTCGCATGCAGAGTTCGTATAGTTATTTTGGTGAACAACTGGTAGCCAAGGAGATTATCACCCAGCAGCAGCTGGATGAGGCCCTTGAACGCCAGCGCACCACAATGAGCAACCGCAAGCTGGGTGAAATCCTGGTGCGGTTGGGCTATATCAGCAAGTCCCACGTTACGGAAGGGCTTGCAGAACAACTTGGCATCCCCATCATCAATCTTGCGGAACGGGAGATTCCGCCGCGTATTCGCGCCATGGTGGACGGTTCCATTGCCACCCTGTACCGGGTTATTCCGGTTGAAGAGCGTGACGGTGTGTTAATGGTGGCCACCGCTGACCCCACAAACATAAACACCCTGGATAATCTTTCACGGCTGTTGGACCGTTCTGTGGAACCGGTGCTCTCCACTCCTGAACATATTTCCGAGGCACTTGGTCGCTACTACGGGCACCAGAAAGACACCGTTGAATCCCTGTTGTCTTCCGCGAGCAGCGCGAGCAGCGTCAGTTCCCTGAGCAGCATGTCCAACATCGGTTCAAGTAGTTCTCTTGCCTCCATCGGTTCGTTATCCGGCGATGACATCAGCATGGACAGCATTGGTGTGGACGCTGCGGAACTGGAGGCTGCCGCTGCTTCTGCTGGAGGCGATACGGGCAATGCCGACAGTCCTGTGGTGCGGTATGTGCAGCAGTTAATTGTGGAAGCCTACCGCCTGCGTGCCAGTGATATTCATATTGAACCGGGCAAGACCGATGTGAAGGTGCGCTACCGCATTGACGGTAATATGCAGGAAATGCCGTTGCCGCCCAAACGCGCCCAGGCCGCCATCATTTCACGCCTCAAAATCATGTCTGGCATGGACATTTCAGAACGACGCATTCCCCAGGACGGACGCATTAAGATGAGTGTGGGCGCGAAGGTGATTGACTTGCGCGTCAGTGCGCTCCCCGCCGTTTATGGTGAAAGCGTGGTCATGCGTATTCTGGACAAAAGCGGGTTGCTGCTCGGATTGGGGCAGTTGGGATTTTGCGCGGAACATCAGGCAACATGGGAACGGCTGATCCATCATGCCACCGGCGTGGTGCTGGTAACCGGGCCAACCGGTTCGGGTAAAACAACCACGCTCTACGGGTCGCTGCATACTCTGAACAAGCCTGACACCAAGATTATCACCGTGGAAGACCCGGTGGAGTATCAGCTACCCGGCATCAACCAGGTGCAGATCAACCACGAAATTGGATGGAATTTCGCTCGCGCTCTCCGCGCCATATTCCGTCAGGACCCGGATATCGTGATGGTGGGCGAAATCCGCGATCTCGAGACCGCCGAAATTGCGATTAAGGCGGCGCTCACAGGGCATTTGGTATTCTCTACCCTGCATACCAATGACACGGCAAGTTCGTTTACCCGTCTGATTGATATTGGCATCAAGCCCTTCCTCGTGGCTTCCGGTGTGCGCGCCATTCTTGCACAGCGCCTTGTGCGCACCATCTGCAACAACTGCCGCGAGCCTTATGAACCGGAAGAAATTGAGAAGGAACGGCTTGAATTGGACGTGAACTGGGATGAAGTGGAACTGGTGCATGGCGCTGGCTGCGACAACTGCAATCAGACCGGTCATCAGGGGCGTCTGGGCGCTTATGAGTTGTTGTTGACAAGCGACCGGCTGCGCACCATGATCATGAAGGGCGATAGCGCCACGGCATTGCGGCGTGTTGCCCGGCTTGAAGGCATGATCACCATGCGCGAAGACGCATGGCAGAAAACGCTCAAAGGAATCACAACAATAGAAGAAGTCAACCGGCGCACCCGAGTTGACGAACCGCTTATAAAAGAATCTGAAGAGCCGCCGATACTCATGGCTCATCCTGTTGATATGCAGGCATTGGCGGCAGGCGCTGAAAGGTAATTTGTATGGCCTATGATATGGTAAGTTTGTTGCGCATGTTGGTGGACCGGGACGGTTCCGACTTGCACATTACGGTAGATGCACCTCCGATAGGGCGTGTACACGGGCACCTGCAGTATTTTGGTGAGGCGCCATGCACTTCGGAGGACACGGAACGTCTCATGAAGAGTATTGCGTCGGTGGACAACCAGCAGGAATTGCAGGAGGTCGGCGGCGCCGACTTTGGGTTTGCCTTTGAAGATGTGGCGCGTTTCCGCGTATCCGTGTTCAAGCAGCGCGGATATGTGGGGTTGGTGCTTCGATTGATTCCCCGGAAAATCATGACCTTCGAAGAGATTGGTTTGCCTAATTCCCTCAAGGACATTATCAACCAGCCCCGTGGCTTGATCCTGGTTACCGGGCCTACCGGTTCCGGAAAATCCACCTCTCTCGCTACCATGATTGACTGGCTGAATACCACTTTTGACCACCACATTATCACCATTGAAGACCCCATCGAGTATTATCACAACCACAAGAAGGGGCTTATCATGCAGCGCGAAGTGGGCGTGGATGTGCCCACCTTCTCCGAGGCGCTGCGCCGCGCCCTGCGTCAGGACCCGGACGTGATTCTCGTGGGCGAAATGCGCGACCTTGAAACCATCGAGGCGGCTGTGACCGCTGCAGAAACCGGCCACTTGGTCTTCGGCACCTTGCATACCACGGGCGCCGTGCGTACCATTGACCGCATTGTGGATGCGTTTCCATCCAATCAACAGGAGCAGATTCGTACCCAGCTTTCGGGTAATCTCAAGGCGGTGATTTCCCAGGCGCTGATTCCCAAGAAAAGTGGGTTTGGTCGTATTGCCGCATTCGAGGTGATGGTGACCACCTCCGCCATACAAAACCTTATCCGTGAAAATAAATCGTACCGTATCACGTCGGCCATTCAAACCGGTCACAAGTACGGCATGCATCTTCTTGATGAACATCTGATGGCGCTCTATCGCAAAGGCATCGTGACCTACGAAGATGCTCATTCCAGGGCACAGATGGCCGATGAATTTGAAAATCAGGCCAAGGCCTTTGGTCTGGAGACAGGGTCTGGCGACAAGAAACGTGTAGGATGATTCTTGTCTGCCGTGAAGTTCAAGCGGTTTACAACATAAACGTATAAGGAAGTAACGAGTACACTAATGGCTCCTCCGGTTAAAACAATGCGGCAAGTGGGTGAAATCCTGGTCGAACAGGGTAGGATTACGCCCTTGCAGCTGGACGAGGCGTTGCAGCGGCAGCGTCTCACGGGCGATCTATTAGGTCGCATTCTGGTGAGCCTGGGCCATGCCGAGGAAAATGATATTATTGTTGCATTGGGTATGCAGCAGGGCATGGAGCCTATTGATATTAAGGGCATGAATATCCAACAGGATATCATTAATCTCGTTACCAGCGATGTGGCGCGCTTTTATAGCATCATACCCGTGCGCATTGAGGACGGCGAACTGATTATCGCCATGGCGGACCCGCTGAATATCCAGACCCTCGACGACCTGCGCCAGATTACCGGTATGGATGTCCGGGGCGCTATCAGCAATCCTGAGGATGTCAGCGCCGCCTGGAAAAAGAATTATTCGCTGGAAACCGGTTCTGTTGACAGTATGCTCAACGAACTCACCAGTCTCGTGGGCACCGAGGAGCTGTCTCTCGAAGAACTGGGCCAGCAGGAAATTCTTTCGGATGCGGAGAATCTGACTGAACTGGCGCAGCAGCCGGAAGTCATCAAAATCGTCAATCTTATCTTTTTGACGGCATTGCAGAAACGCGCCTCCGACGTTCACTTTGAGGTCTACGAAGAAGATTTCCGCGTGCGTATCCGCGTGGACGGTGTGCTCCATGAAATTGTGCGTCCGCCGAAGGCGTCCTGCATCGCGCTGGTGTCGCGCATAAAGGTTATCTGCAGCATGGACATCGGCGAACGCCGCATGCCTCAGGACGCGCGTATCGAACTGAAAATCGGCGACAGTTTTATTGACGTGCGCGTGGCCACGCTGCCCACCCTCTATGGCGAATGCGTGGTGATGCGTATTCTCGACCGCACCGCCATCAAGATTGATCTGGATGCGCTGGGCCTGACGCCGCAGACTCTGAAGAAAACGCTCAATGTAATTAACAAGCCTAACGGCATTATTCTGGTGACGGGTCCCACCGGTTGCGGCAAGACAACCACCCTCTATGCCTGTCTCAATGTATTGAATACGCCTGAGGTGAAAATCATTACCACCGAGGACCCAGTCGAATTACAGATCGAAAGACTGGTACAATGCCAGGTGCAGGAATCGGTCGGCCTGACCTTTGCCGCGTGTCTGCGCTCTATTCTGCGTCAGGACCCGGACATTGTGATGGTCGGTGAAATCCGTGACTTGGAGACGGCGCAGATCGCTGTGGAAGCATCGCTGACCGGCCACTTTGTGCTGAGCACGCTGCATACGAATAGCGCTGCGGAAACCATCACGCGTCTGCTTGATATGGACGTGGAGCCGTTCCTGATTACGGCGTCGCTCGAAGCGGTGCTGGCCCAGCGGCTGGTGCGTGTGCTCTGCCGCAGCTGCAAGGAAAAGTATCGGCCTGATGAGGATGAACTCGAAGAATTGTGTGTGCCACCTGGGTGGCGCAAGGACCCCAATTTCGGGTTGTATCGTCCCAAGGGCTGTGCCGCATGCGATTATGTCGGCTATTCGGGCCGTATTGGCCTTTATGAGATATTACTGGTGGATGAAACCGTACGTGAAATGATTCTGGAAAGGGCCATGGCCCACGAATTGCGGCGTTATGCCCGCAAGAAGCAGGGTATGCTTATCCTGCGCGAAGAAGGATTGCTCAAATGCGCCCAGGGGGTGACCAGCCCTGCTGAGGTGATTGCTCGTACAGACCGCTACGATGATTAGGAGACGGGTTTATGCCAAAATTTGCATATCGCGCGCTTAACAAAGACGGAAAACAGCAGTTCGGCATCATACAGGCCGATACGCAGGCGCTCGCCATCAATGATGTGCGCTCGCTGGGATTGTTTCCAACCCATGTGCGTGAAGCCACACGCGCCGATGAGAAGAAGGCATTGCGTGCCGGGCGCGGCCTGAATGAACTGTACTTTGGCGGTGTGAAAACCAAGGAACTGTGCGTCATGACGCGCCAGTTGTCCACCCTGATTGACGCCGGTCTGCCGCTGCTGCGCTGTATCAACGTGCTCATTGCACAGTTGAAGCCCAGCAAACTGCGCGACATTCTACGGGAGGTTTCTTCCGATATTCAGTCCGGCTCCACCTTTGCCGAGGCGCTGTCAAAGCATCCCAAACAGTTTGACCGACTGTTTGTGAACATGGTGCGTGCCGGCGAGGTGGGCGGTTTGCTTGAAACGGTGCTACAGCGTCTTGCCATCTTCATGGAACGACGTCAAGCGTTGAAACGGCGCGTGCGCGGCGCACTCATCTACCCCGTTGCGGTTATCCTCATTGCATGCGGCATCGTGGCGTTCCTGCTGGTGAAGGTGGTGCCCGTGTTCGCCGAAATCTTCCTCGAATTCGGCGGCGACCTGCCAGCACCCACCAAAGTGTTGATTGCCGCCGGTGATTTCATGCTCTATAAATGGTGGCTGCTCATTGTGGTTTTATGCTGGACCCTGATAGGGATCAAACTCTCGTTTAAGTCGAAGCAGGTGAAGCGTGTCTTTGACCGCGTGATCCTCAAGGTGCCGCTCATCGGCGACCTGGTCACCAAGGTGGCCGTGGCCCGTTTTGCGCGTACCCTCGGCACGCTCGTTACTTCCGGTGTGCCCATTCTGCAGGCGCTGAAGATTACCCGCGAGACCATCGGCAACGAAGTGGTGCAGAACGCTGTGGATGCCGTGCATGACAGTGTGCAGGACGGCGGCACCATCGCCGTGCCCCTTGATGAAAGCAAGGTGTTCCCCGCCATGGTGGTGAACATGATTGACGTGGGCGAGGAGACCGGCGCGCTGGACTCCATGCTCATGAAAGTGGCCGATATTTACGACGCCGAAGTGGAAGCAGCGGTGGAGGCCATGCTCGCCCTCATGGAACCGGCCATTATCATCGTGCTCGGTGGTATTATCGGGTTTATCGTGGTTGCCCTCTATCTGCCTATCTTCACCCTCGGTGACAGTATCTCCGGCACCTGAGTCAACACGAAACGAAAAAAAAGTTGAATCATCGCACGAACGCGGAACAAAGTGGATGGATTGGACGGATTGGACGGATATGACTGATCTGCTGGCGCACCTGGGAAGGTACGCCTACGAAAAAAGTTCACAGTTTTGGCGTGAAATGCGGTAAACTATAAATGCAGGCTTGTGAATGGCGTGTGTAGAAAACGCATGCGGCATACGAAATAGTGGTACAATAAAACAGGATTATTGGAACTGCGCCCCTGTTGATGGCAACCAGGGCGCACCCACGGAATTTTAAGCACTATAACTGGCGTCCCATAACAGGGACGCAAACTGGAGGACAGGTCATGAAAAGAAACAAGGGGTTCACCCTCGTAGAACTACTGGTGGTAATGGCCATTATCGCCATTCTCGCATCCATCGTGGTGCCCAATGTGCAACGGTACATTGTCCGTGCGCGTGTAACCAAAGCTATCGCAGAAATCAGCGGTATGGATATGTCCCTTACCGCTATTGTCACGGACGCCGGACGTGGCAATATGGGACAGATGTTGCTACAAGATGCGGCGCAAAGCACGTTAATTAATTGGCCTATAAGTGATGCAGATCCGAATGTATTTACCCCGCAGCTTTTTGAGAATGCAGCATTAGTTTATTCACAGGTAGCATATGATTTATTACGGCTTGGCAGGGACTGTCTAAGAGCCGAGATGAAACCGGATGCAGTAGCGGATGATCTTATTGATCCTCAAGTGTTGTCGAAACTTGGCACTAATTACATGGATATTGCGTTAGACCCTTGGGGTGGTGCTTACCGTGTTTGGCCAGGTCCCTGGAAGTATTCCAGGGTAGGTGCAGCTGCTGTTGGGGTCGGGCGCTGGCCGATTCCGTTCCGAATTTTCAGCGTGGAAACAGGGTCCACTTCTTTCGCGGTACAGAAAGACAACTTTATCTTACAAGATGTGACCACAGAAGGTACTCCTGCTTATAATTTTGTGCAGGCGGTAGCTGCTGATGCGGACACATGGCCACCCACAGCAAGTTATCCAGCAGATGGTAATAAGTCAGTCTTTATCTGGTCTTATGGGCAGAATTCCGCAAGTAGCCAAATGCTTTATCAAGGGTATTATGAACCTGCAGACCCCTTTACATGGTTCAATACTAATTCCAGTGAAGATGTTGCCGGTGGCGACGATATAAACAGTTGGGATTCGGGCGCCAGCTGGCAGCGCTTCTACATGTAGTCTTAATTCCGGGTGGACGGCTTTTTCTCCGTCCGCCCGATTTCCCATTTATGGTAAGGAACGGTTGTGGTTAATCGGGTGTCGCACAGAGGCCGGAAAGCCGGAAGTCGGGGCTGGTCGCTTGTTGAGTTGCTGGTGGTGCTTGCCATTATCAGCATCATGGGCGCTATCTCCATCCCTATCATGCGTTCTTTCGCCCGCGATGACATGCGCAACGGCGCCCGTACGGTATATTCCATGCTGCGGGCGGCGCGTATGTATGCCATGAGCTATAACGTGGAAGCCGCCGTGGTCTATGAATTGGACGACGAATTTCTGACCGGCTCTCCCATAGATGATTCCCTGCGCAACACACAGGTGCGCTGTATCCGCGCCGCACAGGTGATGTATAAACTGCCTGATGCCGTGGGGTTGCGTCCCCTCACGTATCCCACGGTGGACGAAACCGAAATGGTAGACTGGCGGGGCACTTTCGTGCCGGCGCCGATTTCGTCCGGGGAGCGCGTGGTGTTTGCGGATGAGTATGCCCTGTTGCTGGAAGTGCCCGCACCGGAATACAGCCCCAATGATCCGCCGCTGCAGGTGTATCAGGCGGATACGCCGACGGTGAATCTGCTGAACCGCACCCAATCCACAGACCTCGATGAGAACCGGGGCGGCCAGTTTCTCGCTAATTTTCACCCTAGCCTTGAAGTGCGGAAATTCACTCCACCAGAGTTTAGGGGCATAGAAGAACTGGGCATGAGAGCCGTGTATGTCTTCACGGGCACGCTGATGGATTACACTCTTGTTGAAGTGGCAGATGCACAACTATTTGTACACCCCCGCATGGCCCATGTGTTTGAGCCACGGGGCAACCTGCTCACGGATCAGTCGAAAGAGCGGTATACCCTGTTGTTCGGGCCCAGCCCGGAGACCTACTGGTCGGAACGCATCTGGTTTGTTGGCGATGAACCGGATGACCTTCGCATTTTTAATTGGCTGGATAAAGACGACCCTACGTTACTCAGTGATGAAGGCGGTAACCTGCTGGGCATACCCATTGAAATCCACCGCGCGACAGGGAGGGCGACGTTAGGATCATGATACGGATGCGCGTACATAAGGTTAGCCAAAGGGGCTTTACCCTGCTGGAAACTCTGGTGGCGTTGGTGATTCTCGCCACGGGTATTGTGTCCATTCTGTTGTTGTTCCCCATTGCCATGGAACGGCACCGGGTGAATACGTTGCGCACCATGACTACCACCATCGCGCAGACTCAACTGGGTAGTTTGCGTGCCGGCGATACGGATATTAGTTTTCATCAGTGGCTGCGTGACAACAAGTTGAAAACGATTAGTGATGACGATCCCATCAGCCAACACATTACGTCGTGGGTGGTTTCCAGCCAGCCCGCCGGAGAGATTAACCTGGGATTATACCGCGTCACCATTGGGTTGCGCCTTTGGGACGGACGCACGGAGTATTACACCACCTATGTCACAGACCGCTGACATACGCTGCGGCAACAGACAAGGCTTCACCCTTGTCGAAATGATCGTCGCCATGGCCATATTCACCATCATCATGGGCGGTGTTATGGTTATGTTTAATTCCGTGACCACCTCGGTGCGGCGTGGCTATCGCACCATGGACACCATGGACGCCACCCACGGCGCACTGCTCACCATAGAACGGGACGTGCAAAACGCCTTTTCAGCGCCTGCCACCGGCGCCGACTTTCACTTTTACGGCGAGCCGAACGGCTTTATCTTTGTGGGCATCGCGCCCGACGGCCAACTGGGCCGTCTCACCTATGCCGTGCATGCGGACACCTCGCGCATGACTGCGCCGGAGTCTACGTCGCGTCGCGGCGAAATCATGACTGTGTCGGTGGAACGTGCAGCTATGGATGACGGCTTGGGTGGCGGCCTGTTTGGCCCGGATTTCACAAACATCTACTATCCCGGCACCGACCCCTACGTGGACGTGGAAGTGGAAGTTATTTATGGTGTGCTGCTCCGGTATTTTGAGCCCAACGTGAACGAGGTGACGCGCTTTCCGGAATTGGAAGACTTTGCTGCAAACTCGGCGCCGCCTCAATTACCGTTTCCAAATTTACTTAAAAACGTGGTTTCTGGTGAAGCATACGCCTATCGTAGCAATGGACTGCCTTGGATTTTTAACGATTACTCTACAGCCCTTAATTTCTGGGCACATAGCAATGTAAGCGTTCCATGGCACATCAAAGAGAAGGTTGCGGTTCTGGAAAAATGCCACTATTGGATGCAAATGCTGAACGGTCCCCGTATCATGCCTGCCGGTACGGGCACCTTCGGGTGGGACAGCCCTTATGCCATCTGGTATGTTGAAGATGTGGTGGACCAGTTCTGGTATGATCATTTTGTCAGTGGCACAGGGGGATTTAATCCCAGCATGGATGTCCGTCATTTCCTGTGGGATTATGTCGTTGCCCGTGATTTTGCCATTAATGCCTGGCTTATTGATCCCAATACCGGATTCCCTGTTAATTACGAAACGAATGCGGTTCCCATTGCGCCCGTGTTTAAGTACAGTGTGGAGAGCGGTTTGTCTTCGGGCGAGAAGGAGACAAATTTCAATACCCTTTTTAATCTGAACTTTGACACCAATAATGATAAGATAGGTGCTTTTGATACATTGACTGCCGCGAGGGCTTCGGATCCACCGAATGCAACCAGCATGGACGTTGCCTTGGAGGAAATTGTAGCTGCCCGTCAGTTCTATGATCTCGGCGACCCCCTTCAGTCTCGTCTGCCTAGCGCCTTTGAAATCAACCTGACGGTAATCAATCCGCCTGTGACCACCAGCGCCAAGACGGATTTGTTCCAATTTTCTCAAACCGTTCATCTTCCGTCCGGGTTCCGGCGCCGGGATCAGGCAGTAAGCAATTGACAATTGATAATTGACAATGTAAGACTGCGAGTTGAGAAAAAGTGGGGATAGATCTGGCGCAGTAGGTCTACTATTTGAT
>CAZBNU010000144.1:0-1614 GCA_964493075.1 uncultured Nitrospirales bacterium
ACACGATCCGCACCTCGTCCAATGGGAATCACCGCAAACCCCGGCACAACGAAATATGATCTTCGAGTGGATGTAAAGCGAATGGAAAATCAAAGATTCGTGCTATAATAAGAACATAATATTTGAGATATTAACTTATGAGAGTCTATGTAGATACATCAGTAATTGGCGGATGCTGTGACGAAGAGTTTTCTTTTTGGTCATTGAAATTGTTCGAAGAATTTCGTAATGAATTGAAAACAATGTTAATTTCAGAATTGACGTTGCAAGAGTTAGAACAGGCACCAGACAATATTAAATGTATATTAAATCGTTTCACGGCTGAACAAATTGAAATAATCCCCATTACTTTTCAAGTATTGCGTCTTGCTGAATCCTATGTATATGAACATGCTGTTGGAAAAGGATCTATTGCAGATGCGCAACACATAGCTGCTGCAACTGTTGCACGAGTTGATGTGGTTGCAAGTTGGAATTTTAAGCATATTGTAAATCTACGGCGAATACAACTGTACAATGCAGTAAATTTGAAACAGGGGTATTCGGTTATTGATATTCGTACGCCCCGGGAGATTGTCAATGAAGAAGACCTTTGATTGTGTACAAATGACAAGAGATATTCGGGAAAAATTGTCTTCCCGATATGCAGGTAATCAAGATCTGGAAATGCAAGAACTCCGGCAGGCACGGGAGCGGTTTGAAAAGAAAGCGTTATCCAAACCGGTGAGATTAGCAGAAGAAGCGGGTGATTACAGAAAGTAACGCGTTACACCCACGGCCAGTACAGGGGAAACCAGAAGGCAATTACCCAGGAAAACAGGACGGCAGATGCCATTGCGCCTGCGCACCAGTCTGAGGCGGCGCGTGTCGCAAGGGCGTGTACCAGCGCAAGCATGACAAGGATGAAGGCGAAGATGCCGAGCATCATGCCGAGGAAGTTGAGTCCGGGCAGGGTAAGCCGTAAAAGTATCGTCAGTACGAGCAACGGCAGGGCACGGGTCAGTGCTGACACGGCGAAGCGAGTGCGTGCATTTTTCAGAGGAACTTGCTCCAGCACCCAGAGGTCAAGAAACGCGAACACCGTGAACAGGGGCGTGAGGATAAGCCAGGTCAACAGGCGTCCGGGATGGGTGATGCTGACAGTAAAGATATGGACGTTCAGCAGGAGTGCCAGCAGGAGTGCGCATGTTGTACTGAAAAGGACGCCGCGCAATACTGCAGAGATTAGGCCGCCGGAACGTGGGGGAGAGGAGACGCCCCGCGTTCGCAGCAGGACCGCCGCAACACGGTAGGGGTTCACGCTCCAAGTTCTTGTAGAAGCAGTGGGCGAGGTTTCGATGGCATCTTTGGAGACTGCTGCGGTAAGTGCTGATGCCAGCAGTAATGCGCCCGCACACCCCAGGATTACCGCCAGTAGACTTAATGCCCATATCATCCACGGGAAAACAACAGGTTTCCCAACACCCAGCGTACCGTTGACCCAGTCAATGATACGGATGATAAGGACTGGATCGCTGGTTTCACTGGCGTGGTTACTGAACGGGCTGCTGATAACATCAGCCTTGCCTGCGATGTGCTCTTTTGCTTCTTCGATAGTGAACAATTCCTCGAAGA
>CAZBNU010000144.1:1624-10552 GCA_964493075.1 uncultured Nitrospirales bacterium
AACGACACGAACGCATCCACCGAAGGATTATCATTGAAGGCTTCCGCCCCGGTGAATCCACCCATGGAATGTCCGAGATACGCCACGGGCAGATTCAGAGTGCCCATCCTGGCCATTAGGTAGTCATGTGCAGCAGGCAGTTTCGGATAGGATTCCCGAGCCCATTTCACCCATGCCTGGATTTGTTCCGGGTTGGCATTCCAATCAAAGCGTTCCCGGGACTCGCCATGCCCCCGAAAATCAAAGGCAAGTGTCGCGTATCCGTTGAGTGCGAAGGATTTTGCGAACAAGGCCATGATGCCTCGGTTGGAGGTAACGCCATGACCTATCAGCATTATGGCTTCTGGAGTTAACGGTTCCCAAAGTGTACCGGTGCTGGTTCGACCTTCTGGCAACGTGATTTCAATGGGTCTCTGGTAGAGTTCATGTAGCGAAGAAGGTAAAAACATCATTCCCAAGGCATAAAGATAAAGCACTATTCCGGCAGTAAGTACAGTTATGTATCTCATGCTAGCGTCTCCATTCGTTCTTTTCTCAATTCATTTTCTTTCTTCAAAGATCAATAAATGTTATTACGGCGTCCCCAAAAATCCGTCGCTCCAGAACACCGGCTCATAGCCGTTATCGGTAACCCAATCCAGTGCGGCGCGTACCTTGTCCATAATATCCGGCTGATACAGCTCCAGTTCTTTCCGGAAGTACTGTTCGTGGATGAGAAGTTCGATGATGTCGGCGGCCTGCGGAATGGCTGATCGCTCCTGAAGTATCTGCTTAATCTGTTCCGGACTGAAGGCGTTCACCACCACGGCGCAGGGGATAAAGGTGATGCCTGTATCATGGTCGTGCCAGGCCGGACGGAAATGGCTGCGTGCGGACTGTTCAGGCGACAGGTAGTAACTGGTGCGATAGGCACCTTCATGGGTTCCGAACAGGGCAATCAGGTTTTTAATGCCCCGGTCGCGCAGGGCATACACGCCGTCTTTCGGGCATTCCGCCCAATGGACAGTCGTGGTGTTGCCGATGAGTTCTTCACCTGCGAAACGTCGTATATGCCCGGTCACGAGGTCGTAGTCATGGGCAATCTGGCTGTAGGTGGCATTGCGATAGGGACGGTCCGGCTTGTCCTGCAGTGCATGGAAGGTGACATGGAGCCAGTCGGCATTGGCGCGCCATTCCTCTTTCCACTTGTCCGGCATCTGGGTGAGGTCGAACCCGTCCGTCTGGTAGTAGATGTTGAGATGTATTTTCGCGCCGTATTGCCGGTGCATTTCCTGCCAGAACGCCAGATACCAATGGTCGAAGAGGGACGGATACTGTTCCGGCGCCGTGCCCAGGTCTTTCAGGAACTGAATGTTGTCATCCACGGAAAAGCGGTAGCGCTTTTTGCTGCCTTTGTTGTAGAAGATGCGGGATTCCACCGTTGAACTGCCCGCTTCGGCAATTATTGTTTCAGTGTGTCCGGTTATTATCACGGGAGCGGTAAAGGTATCGCCGTAACGTGTTGCAGGAGTACCATTGACAAGAACCGACGCCTCCGGCGGCGCTGTTCCGGTCACGGTGAATTTTAATCCTGCGTCCATTTCCGTGCCGTCATTACGATTAAGCACCTCCCCGTCGCAGGGAAAGGTCAGAGTAAGTTCGGAATTTACAGGCGCAGCGGAATTATATACAGGCAGTGTTACTTCCAGACAATCCACAGGCAGGATACCTGTCCGGGCAACAAGGCTTATGGCATAACGCCCGGGTAGCAGGGCATAGGACGCATACCGCACCGCGCTGGCCTCGGGAGCAGGCGCAGCAAAATCAATTGTCACCAGTAGCGTGTCGTTCAGATAGAGGTCTGTCTGCCCGTAATCAGGATGACGCGGTGCCCAAAGTTTGAAGGTGGAACATTCCACGTTCCATTTCGCTTTGGCAACTGGGGCATCAGGGACGGCTTCCTTGCTGACAGCGCCTATCCCATACCGAAACAGCGGGTCTGAAATTTCCTGCCAGATTTCCATGTTCTGTCCCGCGCCAAGCAACGCTTCCGTATGCAGGTAACTGGTATCGGTGGGAACAGGTTCACCGGAAATACGGTACTGTGAAACTTCCATAACACTGTTCTCCTGGACGAGCAATCCCAACAGTCCAACACCAGAAGGCAGGGGAGAGGATGCCGCCTCATTTCCGTTTATGGTGATGGTGACTTGTCCAGCCTTGTCTCGGTGGACACCAATAGCAGTAATCGTTTCATCAGCCGTCCCTGATGTGTGGATGGTCTCTTTACCGTCATTGTCCACGGATAGAAGCTGCCACGTTCCAGCGAACAGACGAAGCCCCTGGTATCGGGTCAAGGACAGGGGATGCAGCACAGCATCGGAACGGGGAGTGTTCGGACCCAGCGGCGCATTATGGTTCCATAGCAGTGCAACGGTTCCCGTAAACTGGAGTTTTGCCTCCAGGGAAAATTCATCATAGGCATTTTTCAGCAACCCCAAACTGGGTGCGCCATGACCGGACAAGACGAAACCCTGTTCCCGGTAAGGCCGGTTCCAGGGGCGCTGCGCAAGATTTAATGTTCCCAGATTCTCTGCGGTGCGCGAGGGAAACATAACAGTGAACTGCCCGTCGTCATCCACGAAACCTGAAAAGGTTTGTCCCCAAATGCCGGCATGTTCATTGGGTACAGGTTCTGCATGCCACACACCGCCCCAGGCAACATTTGCCAATGCTTCGGGGTTCATGGCATCTTCTATGGGCACACGGAATAGCGCCTGATAGTTACGGTTTTTGGCTACCGATGTTGCAGGGGCGTAAATATAACCGTCATGGGTGAAGGCGGGAAAATACTCAAGGAGTGGCGGCAGATAGCGCTGCTGGTCAACATGCAACAAGGGAACCAGATCAGACCAAGGGCCTTCGGGGGTGGGTGCCGTCATTCCTAACAGCGCCCAGGCAAAGAATGGTCCGGAATCGGTGAGTGTAAGAATAAGCCAGTCGTTCTCGCGTCGAATCAGACTGGAAGCATAAAGCCGCCGATAACGGTCGCATAACAACGGCTGTTCACTGGTGCGCTTCACAGGTGTTGTTGCGCGGGTGAACGGCCCTTCCGGACGCTCCGCCCAGGCATAGCCCACACCGCTGTCACTTTTAGTATCATCGGGGTTTGCCAGATCAGCCCAGGCGGCGCTGTCATTCACCCAATCATACACCAGGTGATAGCGTCCTTCGTGGTAAACCACCGATACATCCGGCGCGAAATTAGAGGGGCTGGCATCACCTTCAAAACAAAAAGTCTTGTCATTAAATATGGGCCCCAGCGCATCCCAACTGCCTCCCTTATCGGTCGAGCGGTACACCGTGCAAACCATCTGCTTATCCGGCCCCAGCGCGTATCCAGTGGCATAATTTCCTGCATACAGGTACCAGTTTCCGCTGATCGGGTCTTCAAAAAGAAATCCGTTCACCGGCCATTCCAGCGGCGGCTTACCCACCACCACAGGATTCCCCGGCAACCGTTCAAAGGCATCAAAAGACGGATCGCCGTACACCGGATGCCGCAGCCACGCTTGCCGATGAACACCCAAGGCATAGTCTGTTCCATCAGGAATCTGGATAGCGCAACATACAAGCATTATTGTGGAGATTGCTATCATGGCGTTTATCACATATACGAGCAGATATATTCCATAATGCCGTCTGTCACAGCGATATCAAAACCGGCATTGCCGGGCACATCAAAATAGGCACCTGTTTCATAGGAATGTTGTGCTTCGTCACCATCCAGTTTGACGGTACAGGAACCGGCAACCAGTTCCATGCGTTCCGGCGCACCCGTGCCGAAATGATAACTGCCGGGATAGATCAAGCCAATGGTCTTTTTCGAGCCATCGGCAAACAGCAGCGTGTGGCTGAGTACCTTGCCGTCAAAATACACGTTGGCCTTGCATACTGCGGTAACATTTTCAAACTTTTCGGGGACTGCCATTTTCTGTGACCTTTCTGGGTAACGGGGTTTTCTGAAATACGATGAAACTCAAAAACATAAGACACCACATTATGAATGTTGTTTCCCACAAGAATCAATTGACAATTCAGAATAAATTGGCCCAGATTACCTTTCCCCCGCTACGCAAGTTGTTCCTGGCAGGCTGCATCTGGATAATATCGCCTGTGTCCGCACCCCCTTCAACAGCAATACTGTTCGCATAGAGCATTCGCGAAACAACAGGTGAAATCTATATGTATCATACCGACAACTGGGAACAAACAACGCAACGCATGACTGCCTGGTGGAATCATGACGCGAACATGCCGCTGGTGCAGGTGATCAGTCCGAAATCCGGCAAGGAATCCGACTGTGTTTTTGACTGGTGGGCGCTGATGCGTCCCAATGCCACCCCTGAAAAGGTGCTTGAGGACTATCTCCACTTTTGCGAAAACACCTGGTTCGGCGGGGTCTCTTTTCCCAGCATGTTTTTCAATCTGGGCGCTGGGGCGCTTGCCGCCTATTCAAGCGGATATCTCCAATTTGAACCTGTTTCATGTACCACCTGGTTTGAAAATCCACAGCCCTGGGAGGTAGTAGAACGGTATCGTTTTCAAGAAAATGAATGGTGGCAGTTCACAGTAAACGCCATGGAGGTTTTTGCTGCTGCATCCAAAGATCGGTTCCTGATGGGCATGACCGATCTTGGCGGCATTCTGGACGTGCTTTCCTCCTTCAGAGGCGCGCAGGAACTTGCCATGGATTTGTTGTTGGAGCCGGATCGGGTCCATCGGGCGTGCACCCGTATCCTTGCCGACTGGCATTATGCCTACGACCGACTACTACAAATCATTACTCGCCACCAGGAAGGCATGAGCGCATGGATGGGCATTTGGTGTCCAGATACCTGGTATCCGCTGCAATGTGATTTTTGTGCCATGCTCTCCCCACAGCAATTCGAGGAATTTGTACTGCCCGATGTGGCAACACAGTGTAGTCGGCTGAATCACAGCATTTACCACCTGGACGGCCCTGGCCAGATTGCCCATCTTGACATATTGCTGGAAATAGACGATTTGGACGGCATCCAATGGGTGCCCGGATCGGGGAATCCGCAGTGTGAATCTGTCCGATGGCGGCCCATTTATGAGAAAATACTGGAGAAGAATAAACTGCTTGTGTTGCAGTGCTTTGATGATATTCACGCTTTGGCGTCCACATTGGAAGGACTGCCACGGAAAGGCATCCTTATTACTACCGGCGCTGCAACAGAAGAAGAAGGGCAAGACATGCTTCGATACCTTGAAAGAATCTGAACGTAGCAGAAATGGTGGGTTTCGCTACGCTTCACCCACCCTACAATTCAATGTTATAAATGCTAGAGAAAGTTTACCGGGTGTTAATTCATATCATAGAAGGGGAAGAAGGTTGCCATTTTGCTGCGCGACATGCTGCTGCCGCAGTCGTGGTGGATGCGCTGCGTGCCAGCGCCACGGCAGCGGCGTTACTGGCGCATGGCGCTGTGGAATTGATCGTGACAGGCACCGTGGAAGAGGCGCTGTTGTTGAAGCGCCAGAATCCTGATGCCCTTTTGTATGGGGAACGGGGCGGTCTGCCTCCTGTCGGCTTTGATTACGGCAACAGCCCCCAGGAAACCATGCACGGACGAAATAAACGCATTATTTTTACCACCACCACCGGCGCAGGAAGACTTTTGCAGGCCCGGGGTTCCACACCGCTGCTGATGGGAAGTACGATTAATTGCTCATCTGTAGTACAATACCTGAGTACTGAAAATACGCAGGAAGTCGTGATCATTCCGGCTGGATTGATGGACGTTCCCGGTTTTGACGCCCAGGAAGACTGGACGGCGGCCGTCTATATTGCGCTGAATCTGGTTTGTTCCCATGCTGAAAGCGATTCTATTGCCTGGGGAGACGGTTACGAGAAGTTTGCACATTATCGTGATCGTATAGAAATGGAAGGATTGAACTGCTTGTTTGCAAAAGCGCCGCACGCGGATAAACTGCGCGCCGTGGATAAGACTAACGACATTCTCTATTGCGCCCAGGAAAACCTGTTCGACGCAGTGCCCTTGGCGGTCAAACAGGATGAAACGCGTGTGATCCTGCAGAATGCTTTGGGTTCACCTTTGAAATCAGGAGTTTTGGATGGATAACGCCCGCATAGCAAATATGCTCTACACGATTGCAGTATTTTTGGAAATCAAAGGCGAAGACCCGTCTAAGATTCAGTCGTATATGAACGCATCGCAGGCTGTCGAGAAGATGACGGAACCTGTTTCTTTGCTTCTTCAGGAAGGCTGGCTACGGTCCGTTGAAGGCATTGGCGAGGAATTTGAAAAAATAATCGCAGAATTTGTCAGCACGGGCGAAGTGGCCTACCTGAATCAGCTTCGACAATTGTATCCGGCGACCCTCCTCGATCTGCTCAAGGTGGACGGTATAGGCCCGAAGAGTACAAAGATATTATATGAGACCTTGAATATCGCCAGCCTTGATGCACTCCACCGAGCATGCCTTGAAAATAAAGTGGCGCAGCTTCCCGGATTCTCCATAAGCCGAGAATACAAAATTCTGAAATCCCTGGAATTTATCAAACAACAGCAGGAATACTTCCGGCTGAATAATGCGTGGCATGTAGCTGCTTCGCTACGTGCCAGTATTATGGAGAACGCCCCCGTAACGGCAGTAGAAGTGACCGGCGCCCTGCGACGTTATAACGAACTTGTCAAGAATGCCACTTTGGTGGCTGCCTGCGAAGACGCAGTGCCCGTAATGAAACGCTTTCTCAGGGCGCAGGAAACAGAGCGTATTGTCTCGGTGGGTCGCTCTAAAAGTACCGTTATTGGTAAAGGGGGTATTTCTGTTGACCTGCACGTTGTTCCGGAACGCCAGTTTCCCTATGCGCTTCTTTACCTGACAGGCAGCAAAGCACACATAAATCTGCTCCGCAAGCACGCTACCACGCTGGGAATGAAACTCACTGATAACGGTTTGTTCGACAAAGAGGGTGCCCCTGTGGTTTGCAATGATGAAGCCGCAATATATGCCGCCTTGAATCTTCCTTACCCGGCGCCGGAAATACGTGAAGGCATTTTCGAATTTGATGCTGACCTGTCACGTCCACTGGTAACACGAAGCGATCTCGCCGGACTGGTACACTGCCACTCTACTTGGAGTGATGGAAAGGATACCCTGGCGGCCATGGCGACAGCAGCGCGTCAACTGGGCTACAAGTATTTTGTTGCTACAGATCATAGCCAGTCTTCGGCGTATGTTAATGGGCTTACCCCTGAACGCCTCGAGCAACAACACGCGGAAATCAATGAGATAAACGACCTGGATTTGTCCGGATTCCGTATTGTGAAAGGCATTGAATGTGACATTTTGCCAGAAGGCTCTTTGGATTATGAGCCCGATATTTTGCGTACCTTTGAATTTATAATCGCATCCATCCACTCCGGTTTCGATATGACAAAGGACGAAGCAACCACGCGAATAATTCGCGCCATTGAAAATCCGTTTACTTCCGCCATCGGCCATCTGACGGGCCGGCTGTTGCTGACACGGCGTGGCTACGAGGTAGATGTGGAAAAGGTGGTGGATGCTGCTGCTGCAAACGGGGTTGCCTTTGAAATCAATGCTAATCCCAGACGCCTTGACATGGATTGGCGTCATCTTCGCAATGCCGCGAAAAAAGGGGTACGCTTTGTCATCGGGCCCGATGCACATAGTATCGCAGGTCTTCATAATGTGCAATACGGGGTTGGCACCGCACGCAAGGGTGCATTGACACCCGAACATATTCTGAATTGCCTTCCCGTGGAGAAATTTCTGCAATGGCGCAAATCCTGAAAAAATCCGCGAAAGAGAAGGGGCGAGCAGCAGTCATATTCCAACGACTAAAAGAGGCCTACCCGGATGTGCGCTGTACACTGGATTACGAAAGCCCCCTTCAGCTGCTTGTCATGACCATTCTTGCGGCGCAATGCACCGATGCACGGGTGAATATCGTATGCAAGGACCTGTTCAAGAAATACAAGACCCCTGCGGATTTTGCGGCGGCAGCGCAGGGCGAACTGGAGAAAGCCATACACACCTGCGGCTTTTTTAATCAGAAGGCGCGTGCCATCCGCGAAAGTTGTAGGATACTGCTGAAAGAATATGGTGGCAAGGTGCCGGAGGACATGGAGGCCCTGTTGAAACTGCCTGGGGTGGGACGGAAGATTGCCAATGCGGTGCGTGGCGAATGTTTCGGGAAACCGGGGGTTGTTGTGGATACCCACTGTAAGCGCGTTGCCCATCGGCTGGGGTTTACCCGCAACACGGATCCGACACGAATAGAGCGGGATTTGATGGCATTATGGAAAGAGGAACACTGGACGCGTTTCTCCCATTTTATGGTATTTCATGGCCGAGCGGTATGCCGCGCACGTTCGCCACAATGCGCAGAATGTGTTGTTGCTGACTTATGTCCTTACCCGCAACGAACAGGCAAATCAAAAAAATGACTCGCGCTAAACAGGCGAAAAAGAAAGAGCACAAAGAAGAGTCTTTGGACAAATCGCCACCGTCAACCCGACTGGTTGTCGCCGTTGCCCTGTATGTGTTCATTGTCCTCTCGGTGGATGTACTTGCCGTTTATGGCGTCGGTGGGATCATCAACTGGCGCATGTTCCAATGGTCACCGGCTTCACTGTGGACAGGATTTCGCGCCGCACCGCCTCACTGGGCATACAGCGTTCCCTATAGTAACATTGACCTGTTCAAGTTTACCTTCTGGTTTGTCATCCCCGTTTTGATATGCCTCCGCCGCATGGAATGGCATTGGTTTTCCCTTCGCACTTGGAAGCGTAATGATTGGCTGCTACTCTGTGTTATGCTGGTACTTGGCGGCATTGCCGTGGGGATCATCCCCTTCATTCCGTCGCTGCA
>CAZBNU010000145.1:0-10403 GCA_964493075.1 uncultured Nitrospirales bacterium
GGGATGGATGATATAGGTGGTATAGGCGCTCTGGGAGAGCCGGGCAGTAATGGGGGAAGTGGTGTTGAAGCAGTTGCGGAACAGGACGAGTAGTTTCATACTGATGCCGACGCATAGAAAGGGTTCCCACAGGCAGTATATTAGCGACTGCACAGTGAGGCCGCCCTTGAAGGCGTCTGCCTGTCCGCTGAGTGCGCCGCCCAGCACAAGTATCGCGGGCAACGCGAGAATCAATACCAATGCGATGCGGAACCACAGGGTCGCCTGTCGTTCCTCCAGTTTGTTAAGCCAATGTCCCCGGTAGGCCTGTATACCGAAAACAAAGAAGGCAATGTACAACGGGAAGTAGGCGATCTGCAGCCCAAGCAGATTGTTGCCGAGGGGATTGAGGATGCGCAACAGGAAAGTAAGAACACCGATACCGATGATGAATGCAAAAATCTGTTTGTTATCCGGCCATCTTATTGTGTTTTTCCTGCGTATCAATTTCAATAGAAGCAGATAAACGGAAGTGAAAATCAGCAGACTGCAAACAAACCAGAGTGGTCCCCAGCCTGTATAACGTGGCGCTTCGTTCATCATAAATGCCAGGTAACCCGATTGCACTTTATCTTTGAAATACAGGGTCATATACATGATGCTGGGGTTTAACAGAAAAAAATATACGAGGAGGGGAATGCCTAACCGGATAAGCCGGTCGCGAACGAAGCGGCGCGTACCTTTGCTGTCCAGAGAAATGGGTGTGAAATAGGCGGCGACAAAGAAGAACAGGCTCATGAAGAATGCCTGGTTCACAGCAACAAAGATTACCAGCGCAATGGTGGACACAATATCCGTTGATTCCCTCACAACATAATACCAGCCGCCGGGCGCGCCAAAGGCAATGGCCTGATGATGGCAGATCACCAGTGCCGTCAAAAAGATGCGCAGGTTGTCAATGTAGAAAATGCGGCCGCTATCTTTCCCGGTGTTCATTGTGCAGCCGGTTCCTGAATGGGATGCTTGAGAAAGAACGCCCGAAGATGTTCTTTGAATTCGCGGTTGAAGGGCAGCGAAAAGTGTCCGTAATTGTCAATTTCGAAGGTTTCCATTGCAGGTTTGAGGGCGACGAGGTCGCGGGCAATATAGAGGAACCCGTCTTTGCTGCCGATAACACTCAGCATGGGCATGTCAAGATCGAGCAGGTCTTCTTTGGGCACGGCTAGTTCTTCGTAGGTTGCCTTGAGTGCCTTCTTCACCTTCGGGTCCATAAAGTAATCGCCGATGGCGCTGCGCATCCGATGAAACACGGATTTGGAAGCGGCGAACAGGGGCAGCACGGATGCATGGGATACCTGTAACTGATTTGTTGGTACAGGAGGCCGGTAGGGACTGGGAACCTCAATGGGGTGTGCAGGATCAATCCATCCAGCAGCACACACGGCCAGGCTGGCGATGCGGTCGGGATACAGCGTTGCCGCCTTCAGCGCCAGAAAGCCGCCAAGCGAATACCCCGCCAGATGGGCACGATCGTAGCCCAGATGATCCATGAGCAAAACGATGTCCTCCGCCATGCGCAACCCGTACTGCTCAGGGTCCACAAGTTTATCCGTCAACCCGTGGCCGCGCAGATCAAAAGCGATCACTTTAAACTCTTTCGCCAGTGCACGAACAACACCGGGGCGTTGCCAGTTCAAATCGGCATTAGCGCCAACACCGTGAACCAGGATGATAGGTTCGCCTTCCCCTTGAACGGTGTAATAAACACGCGCACCATTGGACTCAAAATATTCGCCAGGTGTCCGGTGGATCAGTGCATAGGCAAACCAACCGATGCCCATACAGGGGATAAGGATTATCACACATAACGCAAGAAGAAGTTTGGTTCGCAGTCTCATAAAAATATCCTTATTTCACGATGTCGTTTTCGATCAGAAAATCGGCAATGAAGGTTGCTTTTTTTTCGATTCCCGGATTGCGCAGGTGGCAGATATCGCCAAACAGCGCCGCACCGCCCCGCAGATTTTCTGCGACAGGTATATAAATCAAGTTTTCGCTCTGACACAATTGTTGAAGCGCCTTGTTGTAGGTTTTCAAGGCACGCAGGTACGTATCGAACATCACATACTTGCCACCCCATTCCAGGTAGGTGCAGTAGTTGTAATAGGCTGTTTCGGCAGAAGACAGGCCCAAACCCTCAGGTGCGGCAAAACTGCACAGTGCCACCGGCACATTTTGCTTTGCGGCATATTCCGCAATAAAACGCAGGTCAGCCATCTTGTTCTGTTCGATGAGGGTTGTCATCCCTACAGCGTTTGGCAACAGATGTTCATTGAAAAAATGGTTGATAAATACCGATTCGCGCAACCGTTGATGCCAGGGCGTTGCATCCTTCACCCAAATAGGGAACAGATCATGGCAAATGTCGTTCACGCCATTGTAGACAACAATCAGGTCTGGATCGAGTGCCAGGTAGTCGGCGCTGCGCATGCGGTGTTTCAGCGAATTCATGCCCGAGATACCGCAGTTGATGACCTCAAACCGATCCGTTTCAAAACGGCGGTTCAGGGTCGCCTCCAGTATGGCAGGATAGGTAAGATCGTTGGTAGGCCCTTCTTCGGTAGTAGACGCGCCCACACAAACGATGCGGAAAACATCCTCCCCTTTCGCCACCGGAAAATCTGCATCCCGAAACCCGTGGTTATTGCTGTAAAAGTCTTCCGTCAGTCCCAGTACATTCACGTGGTCCTTTTTGCGTACATGTTTTCTGTAGAGAAAAAAGGGCACTGCCCAGAGGTCATCCTGCGACTGGGCTGCAGCGGGTACAACTTGCTGATCGGGCATTCCATACAGGTTGGTAAAAACCTGTCTTTCCCATTCGCCAAGGGTATCGAACAGCGCCATCCTGTTTTGCATTTCCCATTCGGAACTCACCAGCGGCAGTGTTTCAGACGATTTTCCCCGGCCCCGATATTTTGCGCGCAAGTCCCCATCCAGCAACCACTCGGAAAAGGTGTTGGATTGCGCATCCGGTATGGGCCACTGTTCACCTTGGGTACGGGACAACACGAAAGGATTCTGAGTTGCCACAACCTGCGCTTGCCATCGTGCCCAGAGTTCGAGCGTTACCGCCATGACGCCAAGCCACAGCAGCAGTGAACTTAGAAAGAACCCGTATTTCATAAGTTTACGCATCACGATTCCGGTCTCAAGTTTCGTTGCATAGAAGGTTCGCGAAACGCCATACCTCTTGCCACGCATCCTACAATACACAAAACATTATGGAATGGACAACATCGCAACCGCCCCACACGCCAGTAACCGCAATAAACCTGCCCAAAAGTATTGCATTTTGCCGTCGTTTATGTCATTATATTGTGGTTGAATCGAATTATCTGTGAATAACATACAATATATTGTCTGCATTGTCCTGTTATGTTAGAATAGGATTCAGAGGTTTATCACGTGCGATTCGGGAAAAAAAGAGGTCTTATAGCATCAGGCCGTAAGACATCGAAACAAATGCAGCCCTCAGCGCCTGATGCGGCGTCTGAGTCCGTTCATCATACCGCTTTACCACCGCAGCCGGAGGAAGAAAACGTGGCTTCTTTACAGGATGATATATCGCAGGTTTCAGGCGATCCCATACAGCAGTTGTTCACAACGCTGGGCAAGTTTCACCGCCAGCTGAACAAAGCACAACACGCTCCAAATGGGGAAGGCTGGTGCGATGAGTGTATGAATGAGTTGATGGCAGGCCTTGAAATATCCATCGCCCGCGAGTGGACCCCCATCAAGGATGCGCTGATTGATACAGCGCGTATCCTGCACAGTTATGAGCAGGTGGGAAAAGCCGGGTTATGCGTCCCCTTTCTGAAAGACAGTTATGAACTGCTGTCGCTGATGGTGGGTGACCTTATTGTAGACACTGTCCGCGCTGGCGTAAAACAGAAATGGCGCGAACACTATGCAAAGGCTGTGGAGGAGCTGGAATCCCGGGGTATCGCCCTTGTGGAAGACGAAGAGTGCGAAGCCTCTTCCCCGTCGCACGCCACAGTGCCCCCCCCATCACCAGAAATTGAGAAGCCTGCGGCATCTTTCAAGGTTGAAGCGCCGGCCATGACGTCGCCAGAAGAAAAGGACGAATCCGTGGAGACACCGGAACAGGCTTCCCAGAAACTGGCAGCAGAACTTGATGATCTGGAGTTCGACCTGCCGCCCCTGTCCGAAAAATCATCGGAAAAGGCCGAAGATAAGGAACCTGACTCCTCCGGTGATATTCTGGCGTTTCCCACCTCTTCAAAAGAAGAAGAGACTCCCTTTGAAGAAACACCTGAACAGGATACCTTGGAAGAAAAGGATTTACTGAAACTCGATGGGTTCGAAACATCACCACAGGAACAAGCCCCGGCGGATGCAAACGATAAAATAGGAAACGAAACGGCTGGAAAAGACGGTGCCACCGCGCTGGAACAAGACGAACAAGACACTGATGTCAGAGAGGATGCGAAGCAGGAAGAACCGGCGGAAGCGCAGACGGACCTGTTAACTTCGGAAGAACCCGCCCATGAAGCAGATCTTGATTTGGATAGGAAGCCCGCGTCACCGGAGCCGCCCGCCGCAGCGACTGAAAGGGAAACACCACCGCCTACACAGGAAAAGAAAAGTATCCGAAGTGCTGAAGAGTCACATGCGGCCTTGCTTCAGCGAGTACAGGCCGCCATCACATCAGGAGATACGCGCAACACCAAGGCAATGGCATTGGAACTTGCCGTGGCCATGGCGCGTCTGGAATACGAACAGTCCCGTCAGGACCTTGCCGCCGCAGAACAGCTGTTGCTGGAAAATGGGCGCATTATCGAACAGGGTCAGGCAAAAGTGGCGCAGATGGAAAATGACTTGTTGCGCGCCGAGGAACTGCTTGCCGCACGGGATGGGGAACGCAACGCCAACCGTGAACAGATAAGCGTCATTGATGAGGAACTGAGCGCCCTCTCGTCGGAGTTGGCCGATATAGACGCCCAAATCGTTGCCCTGCAGCAAAAGCGGATGGAGCAGGAAAATCGCATTAAGAATAAGAAGGCGGAACACGAAGAAGCGATTGATTCTGAGAGCCGCTCTCAAACCGAACTGGAAGCGCTTTCCCAGGAAACCGAGTCCATACGGGAAAACCTGGAAAATGCGCGTAATGATGTGCGCCAGCGCAACACGGAACGGCGCTCTATTGAACTGGATATTGTCAAGGCACAGGAAGAGATGGAAATGCGTCGCCTGTCGCTTTCAACCATAGAAAATACGCTGCATCCGGGCAGCGCCCCACCGACGGAAGAACTGGAAGGCGAAACATTGCTTTAGCCATGCGTCCGTGTCCGGGTTGTTTGGGTGCAAATGCGTAGGTAATAAACTGTAGAAGGAGGTCTGTGGCGTGGCCAGAAAATCTGAACTGATTGCTGCGGTGGATTTTGGCAGCCGGGCTGTGCGCGTCGTCATCACGCGCCGCACCGCCGACGGTCAGACCCGCATCCTGGGATATGGCGTCCAACCGACGCAGGGCTGTATTCGTTTTGGCGCAGTGCAGGACCTGAACGCCGCCACCCAGGCGTTTCGTGCGGCGTTGAAAGCCGCCAGAAAAATGGCGGGCGTTAATGTCTTCGCCCTATATTGCGGGATTCATGGCCCCAAAATTAAATCGGGCGTTACCGAGGGCAAGGTGCCCATTGAGAACCACATCATTAAACCGGAACATCTGGCAACAGCCCGTGAAAATGCTGCAACCGCCTCCATAGACACAGATGCCCGTCCTCTGTCGTCCGTCATGTCCGAAGAATGGACCGTGGATGGCGTGCGCGTCATTGATCCCCTGGAGATGCACGGTTCGGTGCTGAAGGGACGCATTCATTTTGCGCAGCTGCCAAAGTTTGTTGAAAACAATTTGCGCGCCTGTGTCGAAGCACAGGGACTTGTCATAGAGGAATTTGTGTTTATGCCGCTGGCCGCTGCTTCGGGCTGCCTCACCTGCGAAGACATGCAGTTGGGATCGGCTGTGGTCGACCTCGGCGCTACTGCTGCCGGTATTGCGGTCTACATGAACAACGGTATCGCCGCCGCCACCGCATTCAACTGGGGAAGCGGCCACATTATCAACGATGTCGCTGCAGGTCTGAAGGTTTCCTTTGAAGAAGCGGCGGAACTGGTCTTGGAATACGGCATCAGCGAGCATCGCATTCAATCGCTTAACAGAAGCGCTGCACGGTCAGATGCGGAGCGTAAAGCGGCAACAGCCACACAGGACGCGCCCATCAAACTGACGCGCACGGTCACAGGCGCTCCCGCCACCGTGTCACGTGCCGAACTGGACGCCATCATTTTTGAACGAAGCAATGAAATTGCAGGCAAGGTATACCATTTCTTCAAGGAACACCAAGTATTAGAACGGCTCGGACGCGGCATTGTACTGACAGGCGGCGGTGCAGCCATCCACAATCAGGACACGCTTTTCGGTGTTAAATGTGACATGCCGGTACGTGTGGGGCTGCCCATCGGATTCGATGATCTACCCGAATCCCTGGACCTTCCAGAGTGGGCGCCCGTGATGGGCATTATAAAATACGCTATTGCCCATCGCAGGGCCATCGAGAGCGGCCGTCTCACCTCTCAGTACGCCAACAACAACTCCCTGTTTGCCTATCTGCGCAGGGTTATTGAGAAGTATTTTGTTTAGATTGTTTTCCGTCTACAAGCAACCGTGATCGTCTTATGGGAATTATGGGACTCATGGGAATTATGGAGATTTTTTATTATCCTCCCTTCCATACCATTGGTCCTGTTAGTCACATAATTTTTTTTGGTAAACGCGCACTAAAGCGCAACATGGAAACCCGCTTATGTTCGCCTTCTTACGGGGCACAGTAGCCTATACAGGCATCAACCGCATTGGCCTTGACGTTAACGGCGTCGGGTTTGACGTGCAGGTTCCTGATTCGGTGCAGCGGAAACTGACCCGCAATCAGGAAACGACTCTGCTCACTTACTGTCACATCCGCGAAGACAGCTTCCAGATTTTCGGGTTCCTCTTGGAAGAGGAAAAGGCACTCTTTATGGAATGCCTCGAAATCAACGGTGTAGGCCCCAAAGCGGCGTTGGGCATTCTTTCCGTGTTGAGCGTCACGGCATTTGCAAAAGCCATTCAGGAACACGACGTTACCGCCGTTACCCGTGCGCCGGGCATTGGCAAGAAACTGGCGCAGCGGATCATCCTCGAAATGAAAACCCGCATGGGACAGGACCCGGAACTGAACGCGCTGCTGGGCGCACCTGACGAAAAATCAGATATTGTTGAGGGCGACGATGTCTACGAAGCCTTGATCAGTCTGGGGTGCAGCGCCGCTGAAGCGAAAAAGGCAGCCACCCATGCGCGGGAAACACTGGGCGAAGACGCAACCGATGAGGAACTGGTGCGCACGGCGCTCCGTTCTCTGGCGAAGGTGACCCATGGCAAACGATGATGTAATTACGCCAAAGGCTATCGCGGACGATGTCGTATTTGACGATCAGATACGACCGCAGCGGCTGGATGATTTTCCTGGTCAGGAACCCATCAAGGAGAAACTCGCCATTGCCATCCAAGCGGCGAAGCAGCGTAAGGAACCCCTGGACCACATGCTGCTCAGCGGTCCTCCCGGACTGGGCAAAACCACGCTGGCGCGAATTATCGCCAATGAAATGCAGGTGGACATCAAGCAGAGCGCCGGGCCGGTGATTGAACGGCAGGCCGACCTGTCCGCCATCCTGACCAGTCTTGAAGATTTTGATGTACTGTTTATTGATGAAATCCATCGGCTGAACCATGCCGTTGAGGAAACGCTGTATTCCGCCATGGAAGATTTTGAAGTGGACATCATGCTGGGTAAAGGGCCTACAGCGCGTTCCATGAAAATCGGTCTGAAACCCTTCACCCTGATTGGCGCGACCACGCGTTCGGGACTGCTCACACCGCCGTTGCGCGCACGCTTCGGGGATACCTGCCGCTTCGAATTGTATACGCCCGAAGAACTGGAGTGCATTGTCAACCGTTCCGCCCGCATCCTGAACGTGCCCATTCAGCCTGACGGCGCACTGGAGATCGCATCACGCTCCAGGGGTACGGCGCGCATCGCGAACCGCCTGTTGCGGCGTGTGCGCGATTATGCAGAGGTGAAGGGCGACGGCGTCATCACCCACGAATTGGCCGACGCTGCCTTAAAACTGCTGCGCATAGACCACCTCGGCCTGGACGACATGGACCGCGCCATACTCGAAACCCTCATCAACAAGTTCGGCGGTGGCCCCGTAGGTTCATCCAGTCTGGCGGTTGCCGTCGGCGAAGAACGGCAAACCCTCGAAGAAGTGCATGAACCCTACCTCATCCAGATCGGCTTCATCAAGCGTACTCCCCAGGGACGTGTCGCTACACAACACGCCTTTCGTCATCTCGGCAAAACCCCGCCCGCAAACGATGGCCAGACCAGTTTACTCTAAGCGGCCAGGGACATAAGGGACAAAAGGGACGTAAAAGACATGATAAAACATCCCGGTTTCTCTCTAGTCGAACTGTTGGTGGTTATTGCTATTATCGGCATATTGGCGGCAATCCTGTTGCCGGCATTGTCCCGGGCGCGTGAAAGCGCAAAGCGTTCTTCCTGCACCAACAACCTGCGCCAATTGTTCCTGGCGTTTTCCATGTACCTGCAGGAAAACAATGACACCTACCCCGCAGCACAAGATCCCTACGCTCCTGGAGTCTGGTTCTGGATGGGACGCGGCTGGCGGGATGCCCTGGAGAGTTACGTACCCCGGGGCGGCGAGGATGAAACGGGCGTGTTCTTCTGTCCCTCCGATCCGCGTTCAGAAGAAAAGTTCGACAGCACCTCCTACGCCTATTCCATGAGTTTCTATCACAGCCCCGAACAGATTGATGCCATGGACAGTGTTGCCCATAACTACAGCAACCCCGTGCCCACCATGCCCCAGCAATCCAGCCAACTGCAATGGCCAAGCAGGAAGATTCTGTTGGGCGAATGGTACGCCAACCATGCCGCGTATGCTAATGATACAGGCTGGTTTGGGAAAGCAGGAAAACGGCTCTACCTCTTCGCCGATGGTCATGTGGAATACCTTGATGCTGCGGAAATCCTACCTGCCAATGACGGCAACGCCAACCCCAACCTTACCCGCAATGGCATACGTGGTTTCGACGCAAAGTAAGACTGGCTTATAATTTCAACCGTGCAAAAACTTCCATCTCATTTTTTGGCCAGGGGGCGGGTGCGCTGAACAGTAGATCGGAATTCTGTGTTACTGTATCCCGATGCACAGCTATGCTTTTTTCAATTTTCCAGCCGGCTGCAGCGCGGTTCAACGAAGCCTCGAACAACTCCACTGCTGGCGGCGCTTTGATGCTGGGCACATCACCGACACGGACGATCAATCTTGCTCCCGGATGACAGGCGTCGCCGACATGCTTCCACACTTCCGCGAGATCGTTCACATAGGCATCCGGCGTCTGTTGCGCAATCTGTCCCGCTGCTTTTCTCTCGGGGAAAGCAGTACCGCCTATAATCCAGTTGCGCAACCATTGGTCTGTTGGATAACTGTCCATGCCATAATAAGGGGGCGAGCTAATAATCCAGCCAAATTTCTGGCCACGGTCTGCAAAATGGACTTTTCTGCTGTCTCCTCCCAGTACAATACCGACTGCTGGTTCTGGCTGTTCTGCCAGCAGATAGGCTGCCCTTTGCTGGATCATCTCCCGGACATTACATACAGGCGGTTGCAGATGATGTTCTTTCCAGACCGCAATGGCCGCTTCCGGCAGTGGCGCAAAATCGGCGGTAAGATGATTGGAAAAATAACGAAGCGTCTTGTCCCTAATGGGGCCGTGTAAAAGCCCCATAAGCAATGCACGCAGAAACATATCAACCGAGTCACTTTCAGTGCTTATGAAATAATTGCGGAAACGACACAATGTCTCCAGCACAGACGGCGTATAACAGTTATCCCAGAAGGGGCCTTCGGGTACTTGCGTCGCACTGGAATGACGGAGAATGCACGCCGCCCTATCAATCACAGCCGCCGGAGCGACATGCTGCAACTTCGCGCGGGCAATCGCGGCGGCGACAGGACTGCTGTCAACACCGACGGCACAGGCGCCCTTTACACGTGCCGCAAACACACTGGTGCCGGAACCGCAAAAGGGGTCCAACACCCACTGTCCCGCAATGGCTCCACTCAGGCAAGCAAGAGGGAACGCCAAGGGAAACCGTGTGAAATAAGGACAGATGCTATTGAGTCGGGTCTGTTGTTCCAGCGAAAGAGACACGTATACTTCCTTCATGATTTTTCGTTGCAATTATAGCACGTCGCTGTTTTGGTTTCGGATGTTAGGT
>CAZBNU010000146.1:0-10318 GCA_964493075.1 uncultured Nitrospirales bacterium
TTTTTTCTGGTGTGTGCGTAAAGGCCGCAAAAAAAACGGGGACAGCCCTGGCGCATCAGGTCTAACAGGTGATTGGCAGCCGTTATATGCGCCAAGGGCAGTCCCCCATTTTTTGCTTAGCGTTCGTAGTTGATCCAGGTTGTGGAGATAAAATGGGTTGCGGGCAACGCCCGCATTTGGGGCACATTACATGGAATCATGCTTGTGGTGTGGGGTATTGTGAAAAGCCACCATTTGCCGACGGTACTCATCGTCCAGCTCCTGCTGGTATTCCGGTTCCCACTTGGCGCGTCCTTCAACAAAAGGCCGCCGCACTTGGGCACAGGTCTCGCGAGATGTCCGCACGGTGGAAGGCAGCAATGCCACAAAAACCAGTAGCAACAGCGCGGTGGCGAGACGTCCGGCTAGTCCGTGGGCGCGCATTTTTGGCAGGTACGCCACCACTTCGTCGAGGGGGCGGATGGTTGCCATGCGTGCCTGCAGTGCTTTGAAGGAATAGGGTTTATCAGGGTACACGACAAATTCAGCGCAGGTATCTGAAAAGGTTTTAATCTCAAGATACGTATTGCGGCAGGTTTCGCAAGCGCACAGGTGTATCTCAGCATCGCTCCGATCATTCGGATAGAGCGCATCATCGATATAATCCATCATTTTACTTCTGAATTGTTTACAGTTCATCGTTGCCGATCCTCCTCGAGAATACGGTCCTCTTGCTTGTGGAAAAAGGCGGTCAACAAGTGGCGCAGCCGCTTGATGCCCAGGAGTTTGCGTGAGCGCACCGTGTTGAGGGGACAATCCATTGCGGTGGCAATATCCTCCAAGGAAAGTCCGCGGATGGTGCGCATGACAAAGACCATGCGTTGTTCTTCCGGAAGTTCCTGCAGCGCCTCCAGAATGTAGTGCTGCATTTCCCTGCATGATGCCTGATAATCCGGTGCCTGGTGGGCATCTACCGCGGCTTCATAACACTGATCGGAATCACATCTGAACTGCCAGTCCCTGTATTGTTTGCGGCGATGCTCACGCCATACCATACGGGCAATGCCAAACAGATATGCGGGGAAGGTGCCGGAAGCCTGGTAACGCTTTCGCACCTGCCACACCCGCAGGAAAGTTTCCTGACACAGGTCGCTGGCAGTGGGGGCGTGACGGCTCATTCCAAAAAAGAAATTGAGCAGACACCGCTGATAACGCTCGTGCAGGGTTTCAAACGCTGCAGCGTCACCTGCGCGCACCCGCATCATCAGCACTATGTCTGGCGTATCCAGTTCCGGAATCATGGGGCAGTTTCCTTTTGTGTCGAAATCGAAATCAACACGTACTACCTATACTATGACGCTTTTGAGCAAAAGCGATCAACTTTCGTCAAAAATAATTTTCAGGGCGGTATCTGGCTTCAGATCAAGGGTGTTTTCGAACGTAATCGTGCATTGGTTTTCATCCATACTTATCTGGTGCTGCCGCGCCGGATTCAGGGTAACTTCCGGGGTTTTGCTGTCGGCCAGTTCGATGCACAGCGTTTTTAGTTCCAAACTGCCCCGTTTTATTTCGATGGAGTTGGTCTGGGTCTGGCCCTGCCGCTGCTGGGTCAACAGACCATAGCCATCTCTAGTGGTGAAGAAAGCCGTAAACGCTTCCGGCTGGAATCTGGGTGCAAAAGCAACGCTTTGCTTGCCAGCGTGGTATTGGAATCCCGCGGCGGCGGGCAACAACGACCACGAGGACATGGCACGGGCATAATGGGCGCCGCATTCAATTTCGGAATAGGGGTTGCGCTGGTTGCCGGTGTAGCGGTCGCGGGCCGCCTTCACCACTTGCAGCGCCTCCACCACCATGCCTTCGTGCATGAACAAGGCCGCCACCTCGTATTCAATACCGGTCCATACCTCGTCACAATAGAACACGGGGTGGTCCGGACGGCCGCCCTCCGGCCATGCGCAGTTGAGCAGCCCCCGTTCCCAGGGGTCGGCAAAAATACGCTGCTTGTGTTCCGGCAAATCGAGTCTGCCCCGCCAACAGTAGCGATAAATGGATTCCAGTGCGCTGCGTACCCGCTCTTTTGGCAACAGGTAGCCAAGGTCCAGCAGGTTAGCCCACCATTGCCCCAGCAGCTGGTCCGAATGACAGCCCGCGCCCCAGCAGTTCCCCTTGTTATAGGTTTCTGGCGTTGCGTCCGGCGCATCGTACACGTTGTAGTAAAAAGCGCCATTCCAGCAGGTCTCGTCGTATCCCGCCATGCCCTTTTCAAGACGCTCGCGACATTGCCGCGCCAGGGCGTCCTCTTTCATAGCAAGGGCCATTTCCTCCACCGCACGCAACGCGCCCAGGTACAGGGTGCCGATAAAGGTGTTGCTGCCGTAGGTGTGGATGTCGTAGGTGTTTGGCTGTTCGCCCTTGATCACGCCGCTGCCGTCCGAATCATGGGTTTTCATGAGGTACAGGATGTGCTGCTTCACCTGCGGCCATACCTGTTGCAGCCAGGCGTCATCGCCGCACTGGCGATATTCGCGCAGGGCCTTCAGCAGCGTGCCAAACTCCCCGTCCAGCGCGGGGTGGTGCGGCCCGCCGATTTCAAAACCGAGCCGCGGCTGGGACAGGGGCAGTACGGTGCGGTGCGGGATGTAGTATTCCGTGGGATGCATCTGCACGAGCAGGTCGGTTTCGCGCACATTGCGTTCCATGGCGGGGAACAGGTAGGCCGGGGTCATGGCGTAGTTGTATACATGGGTGCAGTTCATGGGACAACAGGAATCGGTGCCTTCAAATCCAGCAACGGTGCCGTCCTCGAGCCACATATACAAGGGCGACCGGATAGTGGCAAGATTCGCCGTGATGGTGTCCAGCAAATAGCGGGGCAGCGTGGTGCTGTAAAAAGCGCTGTGGAAGGCGTGGGTTTCCTCCTGCAGCCGGTCGAAATTCCCGCAGACATAATCCGCCACCTCTTCGGCATTCTTAAACCAGTTGTTATACATGTTACCCAGACGATGATCATACTGGGGATAGGCAGGCCCCCCAATGTAGCGGTGATTGCGCATGCGATTCGGGAAATGCCACGTCAGCACAAAGCTAATCTGCTTTTCCGAACCAGGGGGCAACGTCACAGTTGAAGCGAGTGCGCCGTTCCAGGTGCGGCCCGCCCCCGCTGGCCCCTCAGGTGCATCCGCTGCATTCGGGAGACCATTTTGCTGGAAAGCACTCCAGAGTGCGTCAAAATTATCCCATTGCGGCATGGCGCTGATTGCTGCCGCGTCTTCCGCAAGAACACACAGGGACATGGTGCCGGAATGAATACCTTCCTCCGGCCAACCCGTCTGGGGCGTATAAGCGGCATCACGGGCAAGGGCAATCAAGCCGCCATACACATTCTTGCGTACCGGCCCCGGCATTGCATCCAGAGCCAGCCCATTACAGACAACAATGCGACCCTTGCCATAGGGGCCGGATAGGATGACGGGCGTGCCGTCCGCAGTTTTCGCCAGCACGACAGCGGCTTCACCAAGTTCAAAAGTTTCAAAGAAGCAACGCCGACCTACTTTTCGGTATGCCTCAGGAAGGTCTTGCAGCAACTGCACCGGCGCATCAGTGTGAATGTCAGCGGGAGCATCCTGCGGTTTAATTGAAGAAAAGCGGAAAGGCAGCGCTTCCCTGATCCTGCCCGTAATCTTTGGATCAGCAAGGGGCGATGCCAGGGAATCGCTGAAGACAATATGGTCCACATTGATGTGTCCCCAACCGCCCTTGCGGTTGTCCATAATTTCGATAACCGCTTCCTTGCCCAGATGGTCGGCAACATTCCATACCACCGGTTTCAGCCGTTCTTCATTGCGACCAGTGGCCGTGTGAATTACCGTATCGCCAATCTTGAAGGTGACACAGGTCTCCCCTGGAAAATCACCGCCGCCGACCAGCAGATGAACGTAACGATACTTAATGGTGAAAGGTTTTGATACGGCCCGTCCCGTGGTGTCGTCCCCATGTAGAAAGGTGTTCACCAGATGCTCACCCTTATAACCGGTCACAGGCTGCTGACCGGGCAACGTGCCTTTGGCAGGCGCCTCCCCGAAGCAAGTGCCTTCAAGAGTCCAGTTGGCGTAGTTGCCCGACTCAAAATCCTCGAAAACCTCGTGATTTGGCGCAGATTCATCGGTGTTGTCTAAAACACTCAACAAGCCATCGCCATTCTCAACAATGACCAGGCCCGCACCGGCTTCCACCGCATCCAGCGCACGCGCCCACGAGTCGTCCGGTGGTAGTGCGCCGCCTGTGCCGAACCAATACACTGTCTCCTGTGGCACATCCGCTTTGTGACTCAAATCGAGACCCATGGAAAGGTTCTTGCACAGCCGCGACAGGTAGGACACATCACCGTCCTGGGTTTTCAGCCTTGTTGCCTTGTCCAGTG
Source organism: uncultured Nitrospirales bacterium (assembly GCA_964493075.1). Classification (GTDB taxonomy): domain Bacteria; phylum Hydrogenedentota; class Hydrogenedentia; order Hydrogenedentales; family CAITNO01; genus SLFT01. The sequence goes on from CAZBNU010000146.1 coordinate 4,403, forward strand.
CGGGCAGACTTCCGGACTGGGAGAGGAAGGAAAGACGCCCATTTTCAACCCGGTTTTCATTGCCCATAAACTCCGGGCCGGAAAGTCCGCCGTCCTTCAGTGCGGCGTAGCCGTCCCAGCCGATGAGGTTCGGCATGGACGACAGCAGGGATGCCTCCACCGTTTCCTTGGTCTTATTGTTGAGCGTAAAGGTAAATACTGCCGCAGGCAGCCCGGAATCTTTCATATCCAAAGGCACAAAGGGGGAATACGCCTTGAGCCGTACGGCAACGGGAAGGGCATCATCCGCATAATCAATCCAGGCCAACGGGTATTCGCCCGACCACACGGCATCAGCAATACAGTCCGGGTTATCCGGATCACGACGCAGCAACCGGCTTACGGGCGCGCCAGCGGCAGTCTTTGCGCTCACCGCGAAAAACGCGCCTTCCACTTCGTGTCCACTCTGGAAGTTGTTACAGATTTGCCACGACCATAGTCGGCCATCCCCGCACAAATAGACCTGTCCTGCGCCAATACCACCCAGCGGAAATGCGATGTGCTCCAATTCCTCCTTGTAGTAAAACCGGCGTGACCCCAATTTGTGGAGGTCCCGGGTCCATGCTGCCAACGCCTCCTCCACGGCTTTTGCGTCACCGGCGCGTCCTGCTTCGTATAAGGCTTCAATATTCGCTTGTGCCCACGGTTCCAACAGCAAACCGCTTGCCATGCCCGCCGCAAATGTGCGTTTCAGAAAAGAACGCCGGTTCATGGCGCTGCAAACGCCCGTGTTGGTTTTACATTCGCAAGGCTCATAATGATACGCAGTCATGGGCAGGCTCCTTTTACGCTTTTCACATACCTGATGAAACGGAAAACAACCACCACTATCCAGCACTTTTTACATAAGAACAGTCTACCCCACTACCCCCTGAAAATAAAAATGTGGGGTTATCCGTTGGCTCAAGTACACACTATAGCCAACTTATCCATAGACTGTAAGTGGAAGCACTACACATACTCAGTAATCCCCTTTCTTTCAAAAAATCTGGTATAATGTAGCAGCGTTGATCAGGAAATAGAGTATCATGTACATTTTTGATAGTAATTCTCGTTAAGGAAGATTTGTTGCAGAAAAAAGCGTCTAAAAAGGGTGGGGACAAGGAAACATCCAAGGCATCCGTGACCGCGAAGAAGAATAAGCCTATTAAGGGATTACTCATGGATCACGGCGATGACCGGTTTCGCAGACTGTTTGATGAAGCGCCCATCGCTCTGTTCGTACATGACAAAGATACGGGCGAGATTGTGGATGCCAACCAAATTGCTATTGCTTCCTATGGCTACGATAATCTGGAGGATTTGCAGAAAAATCATAGTTGGGCAGGTCCGCCACACACCTTTGAAGAAGCGCGGGCATGGATACGCAAGGCATGCAAAGAGGGGCCGCAGCATTTTGAATGGTGCAGTTCAAAAAAAGACGGTGTCCTGTTCTGGGAGGATGTGCACCTCCGTGAAGCGAATATTGACGGGGTTGATCGCATTCTCGCCACATGCAGCGACATCACCCAACGCAAGAACGCCGAGGAGGCGCTGGAAGTAAGTGAAGACAAGTACAGGTCCATTGTGGAGCAATCCAGCGAGATGTTGTTCCTCCACGACCTGGACGGCAACTTTCTTGAAGTCAACCGCGCTGCTATTATCCGCACCGGGTATTCCCGAGAGGATCTGATGGAGATGAGCGTCTTCGACATGCACCTTGAAGACACTATTACACAAGAAATCATTGACTTTTGGAAGAAAATGCGGACAAAGCAAGCGCCCCTTACCTTTGAAACAATCCACCGATGTAAGGATGGCAGCACCTACCCGGCTGAAGTCAAAATCAACAAAGTAATCCTTCGGGATAAGGAATGCATTCTCTCTCTGGTACGCGACATCACCGAACGAAAACAAGCGGAAGCAGAACGGGAACTGTTGCAGGCACAGCTGTTGCAAGCACAAAAGATGGAATCCATCGGACGACTTGCCGGTGGCGTGGCCCATGACTTCAACAATATGCTTCAGGTCATCCTTGGCCATGTCGAACTAGTGCTTGAGTGGAACGGACTCAATCAGCCCGCCCGTGAAAGCCTGGAAGAAATCAGAAGCAGTGCCCAACGCTCCGCAGACATTACACGCCAGTTGCTGGGCTTTGCCCGAAAACAGATGGCCAACCCAAAAGAACTGAATCTGAATGACACCGTGTCCACTATGCTTAAAATGCTTCAGCGGATCATTGGCGAAAATATCTTGTTGGAATGGAAGCCCGGAAAAAATCTATGGACGGTACAGATAGACCCAGTTCAGGTGGACCAGATTCTGGCCAATCTGGTCATTAATGCACGCGATGCGACAGATGATTTCGGAACCGTAAATCTGTCCACTAAAAACGTAACCCTTGACAAACGAAAAGCGAAAACCATACCGGATGCGGTTCCCGGGGATTACGTGCTGTTGTCCGTAAGCGATACCGGATGCGGGATGGATAAGGAAGCGCTGGAACATCTCTTCGAGCCTTTTTACACGACGAAAGAACAGGGAAAAGGCACCGGTCTCGGCATGGCAACCGTATACGGCATTGTCCGGCAGAACAACGGATTTATTACTGTTCGAAGCAAACAGGAAAAGGGCACTACGGTAAACATCTATCTGCCCCAGGCAAAAGAACAGGCAGCGACTGAATTTATTGCCAAGAAATGTGGCGTCGCCGACACCGGCACACCTACCATATTGTTTGCTGAAGATGAAGTGCTCGTGCTCAAACTCGGGAAATCCATCCTGCAACGCGCTGGCTACAACGTGCTTCAAGCAAAGACACCTAAGGAAGCGTTGGATGCTGCAGCTGCCTACACCGGCCCCATACACCTTCTGGTAACAGATGTGGTAATGCCCAGGATGAACGGCAGAATGTTGCGGGATAAAATAGCAGCCTTACGACCCGAAATTAAGACCCTTTTCATATCCGGCTATACTGCCGATGCCATTGCACAACAGGGCATACTCGAACACGGTGTCCACTTCCTGCAGAAACCATTCTCGGTGAATGCACTGACCATGTGCGTCCGAAAAATACTGGAACAATGACGAAAATAACGACTTCGTGTTACCACCAGACTTGCGTTTTTTCCATCTCATGCAAAACAAATGCAGGGCAAAAAGAAACGGTCCCCTCCTAGGAAAACAAATCGCCCCTTCCTCTTTTTTTTCTCTTCAGGGAATGCCACAAACAATCACGTTCCGCGGGGCCGATTTGCGAGGTGTTTGAGGTGGTAAAGAAGGGACTGTGCTTCACGGGGGGAGAGGGCGTCGGGATCAATCTTTTCCAGTTCTTTTTCGATTTCGGTGGGTTCGTGGGTGGCGTCGGTGGGGGCAAAGAGATACATCTGCTGGAAACCCGCGTCTTCCACCGTGCCGGTGGCGGGGCCGCCTGCTTCGAGGGATTCAAGTATGGCGCGGGCGCGTTTCAATACGTCCGGCGGCAGCCCTGCCAGTTTTGCCACCTGGATGCCGTAGCTGTGGTCTGCGCCGCCTTCCACCACGCGATACAGGAACACAATAGTGTCCTGCCAATCGCGCACCGCCACGTTCACGTTGCCCGCGTGTTCCAGTTTCTCGCCCAGTTCAGTCAGTTCGTGGTAGTGGGTGGCAAACAGAGTGCGCGCACGGATGGTATCGTGGATGTATTCCGCCACGCTCCAGGCGATGCTGATGCCGTCGTAGGTGCTGGTGCCGCGTCCAATTTCGTCCAGCACAAGCAGGCTGTTTTCGGTGGCGGTGTTCAGGATGGCCGCCGTTTCGATCATCTCCACCATGAACGTACTCTCGCCGCGCACGAGGTTGTCCGACGCGCCCACGCGGGTGAAGATGCGGTCCACCACGCCGATGGACGCGCTGCTGGCTGGCACGTATCCGCCCATCTGCGCCATGAGACACAATAGCGCCACCTGCCGCAGGTAGGTGGATTTGCCCGCCATGTTCGGACCGGTCATGATCAACATGCGCACGTTGTGGCAGTCGAGAAGCGTGTCGTTCGGCACAAACTCGCCCTGTTTCGTCAACACCTCCACCACGGGATGGCGTCCGTCCTTAATGTGTATGGCGCCGGTATCGTTGATGTCCGGACGACAGTAGTTGTTGGCGGCAGCCACCTCCGCCAGCGATGCCAACGTGTCCAGCACGGCGATGCAGTCGGCATTCCTACGGATGCGCGGGCCTTCGCCCGCAACGGTTTTACGCAGTTCCAAAAACAGGTCGTATTCAATGGACTGCATCCGTTCCTGCGCCGTGAGGATTTCCTCTTCTCGTTGTTTCAGTTCCGGCGTAATGAACCGCTCCGCATTGGCGAGGGTCTGCTTGCGTTCATAATCGGCAGGCGCGAAGGACGCCTGCCCCTTGCTGATTTCGATGTAATAGCCGAATACCCGGTTGTAGCCTACCTTCAGTTTTGCAATACCCGTGCGGTCGCGCTCCTGCTGCTGCAGTGTGGCAATCCAGTTCTTGCCGCCATGCACCAGTTCGCGCAGGTGGTCGAGGTCATCGTTATAGCCACTCCGAATGAGGTTGCCCTCATTCAGTGTCATGGGCGGTTCGTCCACAATCGCCCGGTCAATAAGCGACGTAATATCATCAAGTGGGTCCAATGATTCATACAGTTCGCGCAGCAACGGCGTCTGGGTGGATTCCAATGCACCGCGCAGACCCGGCGTCTGGCTGAGCGCTACACCCAATGCCTTCACATCCCGTGCATTACCCGCGCTGGCGCTGATGCGCCCCAGCAACCGCTCAATGTCCGGCATACCCTTCAACCCCTCGCGCAACACCATGCGCAAGGAGATATTCTCGAACAGTTCCGTCACCGCCTGCTGCCGTTCGAGGATGTCGTCTACTTTCGCCAGCGGATGCAGAATCCAGTGGCGCAATTTACGCTCGCCCATGCCGGTGTAGGTGCGGTCCAGCACGCCCAGCAACGAACCACGCTTTGACTTGTCACTGAGCGTGGCGGTCAGTTCCAGGTTGCGCTGCGTGTTGCCGTCCAACGCTACAAACACAGAAGACTGCTGATGGCGCGGCAATGCCAGATGGGGCATGGAATCGCGCTGCGTTTCGTGGATATAGGCGATGAGCGCTCCAGCGCAGCCTAAGGCACCCGTAGCTTCCGCCAGGTCGCCAAGCCCTTTGAGTGTGCTCAACCGGAACAGATTCAGAATTATTTCACAGGCCTGTTCCGCATCAAACTCTTCTGCGGGACGTTTCGTAAACGGGGTTTCCGGAAAGCGTTTCTGCAACACCGCCGTCAGCGTAGTATCGCCGGTGTCTGCGATCAGGATTTCGGACGGCGCCAGTCGTGCAAACTCATCCAGCACGGCGCTGCCTGTTGCGTCCGCCGCCATGGTTAAAAACTCACCCGTGGTAATGTCCACAAACGCGGCGCTGGCAGCATCCTCACTCGCAAAGACGGCGGCCAGGAAATTGTTGCAGCCGTCTTCCAGCAGTTCCGCCTCCATGACTGTGCCCGGCGTGACCGTGCGCACCACCTGCCGCTTTACAATGCCCTTCGCTTCGCGGGGGTCCTCCACCTGTTCGCAGATGGTGACTGCACGACCCATGCGCACCAGTTTCGCCACATAGCCGTCCACAGCCCGCACCGGCACCCCGCACATGGGAATGCGCTTGTCCTTGTCCGCACCATCCCGCGAGGTCAACGCCAGGTTCAGTCGTTCCGCTGTTTCGATGGCGTCCTCAAAAAACAACTCATAAAAATCGCCCATCCGAAAAAACAACAACGAATCCCCGCACTCAGACTTTGCCTGCAGGAACTGCCGTACCATGGGCGTCGTGTGGTGAGGGGAAATGTCGGCTATGCGCATCCATTTATCAGTCATGGCGGGTATTATA
>CAZBNU010000147.1:0-10248 GCA_964493075.1 uncultured Nitrospirales bacterium
TACCTGTCAGCACTTTCTGCTCCACAATCGAATATGGCGGCAGCATTCGATTTCCACATTCTTTGAAGGTGTCATTCATATTCAGCCACAGCAACTGTTGCGGTGCTGTTACCGTTACAAATACATTGTCTTCACGCCCGTCCGCACGCATCATGTTTCTGGTCGCCCAACGAAGTTGCGGCGCGTCGGCCAAAGTGTCCGTTATAAAACGGCGGTAGGCTGGGCTGTCGTATTGCCCGGAGAAACACAACACACGCCCGCAGCCCAAATCTGCATTTTCACCAAGAAGCGTGGCATTGATGGCCGTGTCCCCTTCCACCGTTTGCAACGCACCAATACTGTCTGCTGTAATCAATAAACCGCCACGTTGCACCCACGCCAGAATACGTTCCCAGGTTTCTTTCTCTGCCGTATTGCCCCAAAGTAGCAACAGCGCTTTGTAGTTTTCCAGTCCACCATCGGCAATCTGGTTATCGCTGCAGTAGGCAAAATCGAAGTGATCCCGCAGGGGCTGGACATGCTTCAAAAAATCATTTCCGTTCAGCACAATATGTGTTTCGGGATAATACGCAGCAACCTCAACAATAGGATTACGCCTTCGATATAGATGGGCGTACCGCACAAAATTATCACACGCCTTTTCCGTTTCGAACAGATTGGGATAGTAATAATGCAGCCCTCGCGCTGCGGATGCGGTAGCGTTGTAAATACGCGCCACCACACCTGCTTCGTTCACCAGACCTGCCGGTTCGAAACTGTAGTAGGCGCCATACTGCTGTCCCGCTGAGGCCACCCATCGGGTGAGCGAAAAATTCGCACGGTAGTCACTGCCCTCGTTGGTGATGCGCACCCCTGCATTATAGTCCGCTGCAATTTTACACTGGTCGCCAAAGTCCGCACCATGTTCCACAGGCGCATGACCGCCGGTACAGATTTCGATGCGGCCGGGGAAATGGTCCCGCACCGTTTTCACCCAGAACCGGGTATAGTCGTTCATGGAACCAATATACCACGCGGCAAAATCGAGCCAGGCACGGTCGTTCGGCGTGGCATCACGCAGGAAAGGTTCAATACCATCAAAATTGTCGAAAGCGCTATTCCATGCGGCATTGACCGCGGCAACCTCCGTGTACTTGTCTGCAAGAAACTTTCGGAAATCCGCACGCGCATACGGGTCGCCCGCCCATAACCCGCCGTGTGTGTGGTACTCGCCGTGGATATTTGCCGTCCAGTCGTTGCCGGAAGCCACATAAATCGCCTCGCCATAGTTGCCGGTAATGCCCAACAGGATAGATTCGATAATATCCTCATCCCGGTAATGTTCACAAAAAGCCTGAATGAATCTCGCCACATGGTCGTGAAGGACGGGATTCCACAGCGATTCCACATCCGATTCCTCGCCATGTTCCAGGCAGACATACCCCTGCGATCCGGCTTGTTTGTAGTACCAGTTTGGCAGGCTATAGGGAGAACCGATGATCAGGAAGGGCACCCACTTCACTCCCGCCTGACGGTATACGTCCACATAGGCATCGTATAACGACCAGTCGTATCGGCCCGGTTCAGGCTCGCACAGGTTCCAACGCACATAAGCCTCGTGACTCGTAAGCCCCATTGCCCGTAGCGCTGGCAGCGCATTTTGCAGCGATTGTAACTGGCTGTTCAGCGCGCTCGCACTGTCAATATCAAACCCGCCAATAATGAAACTTTTATCTGCGCCGATGCGGGTCTTGGACACCAGCCGCGCCGGTGGCGCCCCTTTCAGTTTTTCCACATCCTCCGGCGGTTCTGCAAGCAACGAAACCGACTCCACATATAAATCACCACCGCCAATTCGGAAACTGGCGCCCAGATTCTGGCGCGCTGCGAAGCGAGGCTGTTGAAGCAAAAAAACGGCACGTTTCCATTTCTCACTACCGGTTCGTGCACCGCCCCAGTGCTCCTCCGCAGGACAATACTTGTCCGTAATCTGCTCGCCTCTGGCACTGTCATATTCCAGCGTCAACGGCGTTCCCGGCTTGTTGTCGAAATAGGAAATCTCCACATACACCGGCTTGCCTTCGCCGGATAGTATGGTTTTCGGAACGGCAAAATAGAGATATACCGAAGGCGGTTGTTCCCCCTGCTTGCATGCAATGCAATCACGACCTCCGCGCTTTATCTGTTCGATAAAACCGTCCGCGCCGGACAACACCTGTATCTCGGGAAGGGTCGTACTGGCATTCTCCGCATTGAATTGTGCCAGCGGAGTTGTTTCACCAAATACGCTTGTCCCCAGCAGTAAAACAAAAACAAACAAGCAACTCCAGAAATATCGCTTCATAAACCCGTCTCCTTAATCACTTTGAAAACACTACTTCCGCAATTTTTTTCAACACCGTAGAAGAGCCATCCCTGGCTCTTTGTCTTTGACGCGCCAGAAATGCGCGTCTACTTTATTTACATATTGCCGCTTCTAAGCGCCTAATTCAAGGAGACATGCGCCTTGTGTGGCAACACAGGGAATGACCGCAGGGGGAAGGCTTTGCGGCTGATAATATTCTTTGACAAGTGTTTTTCTGACCTGTGGCACAGCGTCCTTATGGGCGAGAATCATGATACAGCCCCCCAAGCCCGCCCCGGCGATTTGAGCGCCAATGACGCCAGGTACTGTAGATGCCAGGTCCACCATGTGGTCTATCTGCGGGGTACTACACGCATAGTAACCTGACTGGCTGTAAAGCTGCGCGTCCAACACGCGCCTGGGATTCTGACTGATCAAATCCGCCATCAGGCGGTTCAGATAATCGTCGGTGCAGGCATCATCCAAATGTCGGTAATTACCGGAAGCATCTGGTTTGCTGACCCGGTCGCCATTATGACTCATCTTCATCAGCCGCCCGAATTCATGCAGGTTGCCAGTAGCAAGCAGTTCCGGACATATACGGCTCCTCGCGGATTCTGCCGCACCAAACAACAACACACCGCGCAGCGGATAGCTTTCCTGTTCATCATGGCTGGCAAAGAACGGCGCAAGCAACTCGGCCGACTCTGCGGATAAGGCTGCATTGATTTTCTTGCGGGTCATTTTCTGGGGAATCTTTTGCAGCAGTTCGTAAATATGACTCGGAGGACAGGCGAGTTTCTCCGGGGCGATATCGCGCACATGCTCCAGTGCATGAAGAAACTGGGGGCAACGCTGCCGCAACAGCGCCATACCTGCATTGTAGGCCGTGATCCGTGCATTGAACTGGTGCTTGGAGTGACCGCTCTTGGCCGCTTTGATATGACTGTCCGCAATGATCACCTGGTAATCGGGAGGACTTTCGATGATACGACCAATGTGAAAGGGCAGGTAGCCCACCTGTATGATTTTGCCGCGCTGCCCGAGATAGATCGCGGCATGATCGCCGGAACCGCCACGGGAACCTACAAACCACTCGCCCTGTCCGCACAAGTCAACAAACTGCTGCGCCGTTAATTCAAGATTATTCAGGGCAATACCGGCCTGCAGTGTGGCAACAACAATCGAACTGCTGCTGCTCAATCCGGCGGCAATAGGAATATCTCCGAGGAAGGCAAGGTTCAGACCGTTAATTTTAACATCCTGGTAATGGTGCTGTAGGCGAAGCATGGCGGCCTTGATATAGTTGCCCCAATCCCCCATGGCGCTGAACAGCATCTTACGGACCCACTCGCTGTTGACAAAATTGATCCAGTCGGTCCAACCGAAGCTACCTATGAGGTCATCAATTGAAAACGACACCGGCGCAAATTTTCCGGGCTGCACATTTACGGCCACCACCTGATCATCATTCCGGCAGCCTGCCACCACCAGAGTCTCCCGATGTATGGCGAGGAAGTTGTTGTAACCGCCGCGATGATCCACATGCCGCCCCATCAGGTTGATGCGTCCCGGAGCACGGACAATGCAGACCTTCTGATCAAAACCGAATCGTCTGCCATAACACCGTAACACCCGCAACATATCCCTGGCCTTGCTTTGATGCAGGTCGGGATGGTCACCGTAAATCTGCGTCAACCAGCGGCGGTACGCAGGGCCGTTCTGTTCAATTATTTGAATCCATTTCTCCACACTGCAATAGGCTTTTCCTGAAAGGGAAGGCGAAAAAGAAATACCTTTACTTGTCCTTGCCCTGCTTTTCTTGGCGCGCACATAATCCTGTATATGCAGCAGTTCATCAGGGGAGTTGAATCCCTGAATCCATTCGGGATGCTTGATGGGGACAACACGTACCCGGTAGGGATCGGCATCCTGTCTTGCTGCTGCCAGATGCTTCACCGTATCGGTGAGATAATACTCGCCCTGCGCATTGTCATTCTTCAACTGCCTGACGCCATAATAAAAGGCGTCTGCCTTAAAGTAATACAGACTGGGATTGAGATGCGTGCAATGTTGCTTGATATGTGCTGCAGTATAGGCTTTGCCGTCTATGGCAATCCCATACTGGGCAACGTCCAGAAGCACTTTTAGTTTCCGATACGTAATAGACTTGCCGGTGCGCACCAGTTCCATAAGTTCAGGAACTGCCGCTTCCTGCCTGCCTTCATCCGACAGATGTTGCCGTATACACTGATCAAGTTTTTCCGCCGTAATTAATCGGGACGCTTTCAACTCTTGTTTCAGCGCATCAACAATGGCTTGCCGCGCCAAATCGGTTTTTTCAATAATGGCCCGCGCCTGGCCGCTGTTGTCAACAACTATCCTGCCGCCGCCGCTCAAGGTCGCTTTCGTATGCGGCATGCTCAACAAGGCCATGTCTGCATCCTGCCGGATAAAGCCATCGCGCAAAGCAATAATCGCTTCGGGTTCGATAAATTTATCGCCCATGGTTACCAGCACATTTCCCTGCCACCCCAATGTGGAAAGCGCATCAGCAGCCAGTTGCGCCGCATGACCTGTACCCAGTTGAGGCGACTGGTAAACATACACGATGCCGTTATTTTCAGCATTTACCGTTTCCTGTACCTTCTCCGATTGCGCTCCAACAACCAGTAAAAAACGTTCAAAGCCAAGTGAACGAAAGGTGCGTATCATGCGGTTAATTGCAGGCGTCCCGTCAATGTCAAAACAAACCTTCGCCATGTCAGCGCGGCCCATCCGCGTTCCCTTGCCAGCAGCAAGGATTACAACCGTGGTCTGATCCGTGACGCTTTGAAGTACTTTATGGTTTTGTTGAGACAAGGAATTGCTCTCCTGTAACATGACACCAGGATAGTTGCCATCATAAAAAGTAAACGGTGCATAAAATCCTGTTAAGTGTAACATATTTTGTTAAAATCTTTCCGCGTGAGATACCATGTGTTTACGCCCTTAACATGGGCAGGCTGACAGCGCTTTGTATGTTTGGTAACTTATCAGTCCGGAACTGCTGTAAGACAATAAGTCGAATTAACACGAAAGTTATCGCTATCGTCATTGCGAGAAACGAAGCAATCTGTTTTTATACGATGGCCCGCGCATAAACAAGAATGCTTCGTTCCTCGCAATGACGATGGCTACCCATCATCTGAAACCAGGCGTCACGCCTGACGGGGTATAACGGAAAAACAAATGCCTGAAAAAAGATACTTAATTCGTGGACGGATGAATAGCGAACAAAAGCCGGTTGACATCCTTGTTTCTGAAGGAATGGTAATTGCGATTGCAAATAGCGGGCGTCACCATCCTGATGTTGGCGACAACGAGGCGATCATTGCGCCGCTGCTTTTCGATATTCAGGTAAATGGGGGATTTGGCATTGAGTTGCAATCCCCGGATATTACCGTAGCACAAGTGCATACCCTCAACAGAAAACTGCTGCAACAGGGAGTGGCGCATTGGATTCCCACCTTGATAACTGATGCGGCTGATGCGCTGGAACATAGGTGCCACGTGTTGGCCGAAGCCTTGGAAGACCCGGCGCTTGCCGCCCATGTGCCCGGCATCCATTTGGAAGGACCGCACATCTCACCGCTGGACGGCCCGCGAGGCGCGCATCCTGCCGCGCATGTTCTGCCGCCGTCCGTACCCTTGTTTAACCGCCTGTACCGGGCGGCAAAAGGCAAAATCGCCTACATTACCCTGGCACCGGAACTTTCAGGAGCAACACGATACATCCGTGCTGTCACACGGCGCGGTGCTGTAGTAGCGCTCGGCCATCACGCAGCAACTGCCACCCAGATTGATGCGGCAGTTAAAGCGGGCGCTGTCTTATGCACCCACTTGGGCAACGGCATGGCCTCGCAAATCCACCGGCATCAGAATGCACTTTGGCCGCAGCTGGCCGATGATCGGCTCCACGCCTCCTTCATTGCCGACCTGGAGCATGTTCCTGCAGAGGCGCTGAAGGTCTTTGCCCGGGCAAAAGGAGCGCAACGGACAATCCTGACGTCGGACAGCGTTTTTCTCACGGGCATGAAACCCGGTAAATACGATATGTTTGGTGCCGCCGTAGAAATGAAAAAAAGCGGGCGGATATGTCTTTCGGGCACCGATTTGCTCGCCGGAAGCAGTCTCATGTTGTTACAGGGCGTGTGGAATATGTTTCAACATACTGACCTGACGCTGGAACAGGCCTTTGCCGCAGCGTCCACCGTACCGAAGACCCTGTTCAACATGCCAACCACAGACTGGCCTCCGAAGAAAGGAAGGAAAGCAATGTTTATGGTGTGCCAGCCGCAACAAAAAAACAGAAAACAATCGCAATTGCGTATTCAGGCGTTGATTCACGGAAACGAGGTAATACTTTATGAAAAATGATTCCCACAATATTACGTTGCGTATAACCATCAGCGGTACCGGGTTCGCTGGCGATTTTACGGCGCAGGTGTTCCGGCAGATTCCACACAAAAACGGCGTCGCAATAGAACTGGCAGGCGTTACCTCCGGGCATCTTGGGAATGCGGAAAAGTTCGCCAAACGCCATAACGTCGCTCGCGCTTTCGATAACCACCAGGAGATGCTGGATGCCGTCAAGCCTCATATAGACTGCATTGCCTGTGCCAACTATGCCCATGCGCAATATGTATGCGAGGCGGCAGCCGCCAATGTCCCTGTTATTGTGTTGGAAAAACCGCCCATCATCTGGCCGGGGTATGCGGAAGCGATGGATGGCGATGCCGAAACCCGAAAGATTGAAACCCTGGAAGCCTTCCATGAGGTGCTGGAAGCCGTTGAAGAAAGTGACTCCAAACTGCTCTACGCGGAGAACTTCACCTATGTGGACGGCATCCAGTCGCTGGTCATGTTGATGGGCGAGGCCGTAGTCCACAAGAAAGGCAAAGTGCTGCTTCAACAAGGTGTGTGCGCCCATCAGGGAAGCCATGCACCCGCCTACGACACCCCGTCCAAATCCGGCGGCGGTTCGCTCCTGAACAAAGTATGCCATCCCCTGGGCCCTGCTCTGTACCTGAAGCAGGTGGAGGGCATCCTGCGCGACGGCTGTCCCATCCGACCGGTTAAGGTCTCCGGCGTGGCCATGCAGGTGTTGAAACACCAACCGCCACAAGTAGGCGAACATTTTCGCGTCATGCAGAACGTGGACGACTTCGCCCGCGTGACAGTGGTATTCGAGGATAAAACTGTTGCGGAACTCTATGGATACGACCTGAGCATCAGCGGCATCCGCAACGCCTTTTCCGTCATTGCCGACTTCGGCCAGTATGACATGCGCATCAACCCGAACGACAGCAACGAACTGTTCCTGCCCAAGGGCGAGGTTGCGGGCAACATTCTGATGCGTGAAAAACTGCCGACCCCTCAGGGTACATCCTTTCCCTGTCCACGACAGTTTCATGCCCACGGCTATGTGAACGAAATGAATGACGCAGTCAATTGCGCCCTTAACGAAAAACAATACCCCCAGTCAGGCGCCATGCTTGCCTGGGACACCCTGGCGATACTGATGGCAGGATACGAATCCGCAGAAAAGAATTCTGTGTTCATTGACATATCGGACTTCACGCTTGGACGCGGTTTTGATGGGTGCGCACATCCTGATCCAAAATGGATTCCATCCCTCCTACAGCGCGTTTGAATTTCACAGAATAACGACCGGTATCTGGCAACATGCGCCTGCAAGCGTATATACTTATGAACAACATGTTGTTATGCTTTACCCTTGATATCATCACGCTGAGGCGTGAATAACATGTACAACAACGAAGATACTGGAGGGCCATGACATGAAGTTTTTAACAGGACTCGCGGCGCTGATCATGATAGGGATGGTGATGCCTGCAGTTGCACTTACCGGCGGTGCGGCCAGTCGGGATATTACGCCGCCTGCAGGCGGCAGTATGTATGGATTCGCCGATCGTGGCGCCAATGTGTCCACGGGCATTCACGGTCCACTGCATGCAAGAGCGCTGGTGCTGCAAAGCGCGAATAATCACGTTGTGATCCTCTCTCTCGATTTGGGCGGCATTTCCAGTGAAAGCATGGAAACGATTCGCACCACAGTCAAGGAAAAGACGGGCTTGGAGAATCTGGTGTTTGCCGTGTCTCACTCCCACTCGGCAGGTTCTTTTCAGAAAAATTTCCCCAGCGAGGCAGCGCCCTGGGCAGGTGATGTAGAAACAAAACTCATTGATGCCATACAGGAAGCGATGGCCAATCTTGCGCCTGTAAAAATAGGCGTTGGTTGGGGAAATCTGGAGGAAGGCCACAACCGCCGTTTGATTCATGACAACGGTGAAGTGGAAATGCTGTGGTCAAACAGAGACAGGATACCCACCAGCCCGGTAGACCATGCGGTGGGCGTCATACGGATTGAACGGGAAGATGCCACGCCTCTGGCCACACTCGTAAATTTCACCTGTCACCCTGTCATTCTTGGGCCGGACAACCTGTCCATATCCGCCGATTTTCCCGGCGCCATGGCGCGACGTGTTCAGGAAAGCATTGGCGGACAGTGTATGTTTCTGCAGGGCGCCTGCGGCGATATCAATCCCTTCGGCGACAAAACACCGGTGTCGGAAGGCGGTTTTGAAGAGATGGAACGTATGGGATACGCCCTCGCCGATGAAGTATTGCGCGTATCCAAAGAAATCAACACAGCGAAAACCGATGCGGATATTACTTTCAATCGCGAAACCGTATCCCTTGCCCCACGTCGTGCGCGTAAAGTAGTCCGCATGATAGAAGCCGAAATCAGCACCATAACCATTGGCGATGACATTGCGCTGGCAACCTTTCCCGGGGAGTTTTTTGTAGAGCATGGGTTGACATTAAAAGAAAAATCAAAGTTCGCCCACACATTTTTTGTGGGATACGCCAATGGTTCATTGGGCTATTTCCCAACCATCAATGCCTGCGTGGAAGGCGGCTATGGCGCAGATTTCGGCACCAGTGTGGAACCGGGCGCAGGCGAACATTTGGTAAACCGGGCGTTGATCAATCTATATCTTCAAACCGGTAATCTGCGGTAAACACAAAGGAATCAGAGTTGGAAGAGAGGGATGCATCCGGTATTACCGGCAAGGACACCTTTGCTTCGCTGGAAGCAATCGGCGAAACCTACGCCAAGGGATCGCCGCAGGATCGCGCCATACGTGAGCTGATTGTGCGCACCTTTGCGCCTTACCTTACCCCTGCCATGCGTTGCCTGCAGCTAGGCTACGCTGAAGGTGTGGATACCGCCCTGCTTATACCCAAGGTAAAACATCTCGATGTGGTGGAAGGAAACCAGGCATTCTTTGAAGCAGGACGGGCAGCTGCGCCGAAAAATGTCTCTTTCTACCATGACCTGTTCGAATCTTTTCTGCCGCAAGTCAACCACCCTTACGACGCCGTGTTTGCCGTCTATATATTGGAGCATGTGGAGGACCCCGTGCTGCTACTGAAACTGGCCAGGGAAGCACTTTCCCCGGAAGGCCTGCTTTTCGTCGTGGTGCCCAATGCCAATGCCCTTTCCCGGCAGCTCGCGCTGCACATGGGGTTGCTGCCTTCGCTAGCCAGCCTGACCCCTCGCGATCTAGAACATGGCCACCGCCGCGTGTATGATTCGCAATCGTTGCAACAGGACATTGAAGCAGCCGGGCTGCATCCCCTTGCAAAGGGCGGCGTCATGCTTAAAATCCTGGCTGATTTTCAATTGGACCAACTGATCGCACTGGACATACTGGGTCAGGAGCAGATTGATGGGTTGTATTCCCTTGGGCATCAGTACCCGGAACTTTGCGGTTCGTTGTATGCTATATGCAGCAATAATCCGCAGAAGGAAAAGGCATCATGAATACTGCACCGGAATTTTCCATTATCCTGTC
>CAZBNU010000148.1:0-10246 GCA_964493075.1 uncultured Nitrospirales bacterium
ACGGCTGGGGCTACAATTATGTGGGGTATCTGTGCTTCGATATGGCGACAGGCAAAGACGTTTACAAAGATCATATTGTCGCCACGCTGAAAAATCTGTCGAAGCCTGCATATAAAGACCTCGCATGGGAAGGGGAATCCATTGATGGGTTCGCCGATTCCATTGAAGGCGGTCTCTACCTGTTGAACCGACTGCCCGTAGCCGAAGGGCTTGCCTGGGCGGACACAGAGACAAAAAACAACCTGGTGGATCATCCGTCCCGTCTGGAGAACGGGGAATTGTGGGGCACCATGAAACTGCAGGCGAACGGTGTGCGCACCGTGTTGATCCATTCGCTCATGCACACCCGGGGCGTTATTGCCCGTCCCTGGAAACAAGGGCTGGAACTGGGCGCGGCGCCCCAGGGTGACGGCGTCGCCATCGTGTTGCGTGCCACGGAAGACTATGACGGTATACTTGAGTTTGACCTGCCGCGCCACCGGGTCTACATGGGTTTTGAAAAAGACTGGCCCCGCATGAACACGATTCCCGAATGGTTCACCGTGGAACCGGCAGGTGTATATCAGGTGCGCATGGCGGGTTCCGATGCTGTGCGCAAGTTTACCGGCCAACAACTGCACGGCGGCCTTGCGGTAACGATCAAAGCGGGCGACACCCTAAAACTCGAAGTGATGCCTGTGCCATAATTTTTTTGCCGATCCGGAAGGTCTGGCTACGGCGGAAGCGCAGCAGTTTTTGTTAAAACGAATCCCGCCGATGGATACTATTCACTTTTTAATAAATACACCAGCAATGAAGCAAAACAGGAAATGCCTTTTGAAATTCCATAGCGATGGTCTGTATCAGAATATTTCGATACCCCATCTCAAATTTTTGAACGCCTTAATATTTTTCAGATACAATCCATCATCTTTGAAATTGCCAGATCCAAAATGGTTAAAAATGAAGTAACCATCACGCCTTCTACTGGCAGCAGCACAAAACCAACCATAATATGGAATATTCCCATGAATCGTAGAAAAGCATTAATGATTGGAATTGGAGCGATGGCCGGGGGTGGTGCTTTGTCCGCTATGGCCCTGACAACTGCATTTAAGCCCCAGATTCCCCCTGTCCTCAAACCCGAGAAGTTACCGATAAAAACAGGCGAAGCGGCGTGGGCATACAGCAAACTGGAGCCTCGGAAAGCGGCCGACATAGCGTATCGCCTGTATGGCGAAGGAAGCTGTATGTATGCCGTCTTCGGCGCCGTCATTCAACAGCTAGCCGAAAAAATTGGCGAACCCTTCACTTCCTTTCCGCTCCATATGATGAAATACGGACACGGCGGCGTTGGCGGTTATGGAACCGTCTGCGGCGCACTCAATGCCGGCGCGGCGCTCATGGGTTTGTTTGTGGATGAGAAGAACACACAGGATTGCTTGATCGAAAGTTTGTTTCGCTGGTATGAAGAGACGCAACTTCCCCAATACGTTCCGGAAAAACCCGATCTGGATTTTACGCCTCCCCCATGTCTTCCCGGCCAATCCCTTTGTCACATCTCCGTCACAAACTGGTGCAACGCAAGCGGTCACGGTTCCGGCAGCAAGGAACGCAAAGAACGCTGCCGCCGACTAAGTGCCGATGTCGCGGCGCAATCAACGGTCATTCTAAACGAGTTCTTTGACGGTGTCTTCACGGCCAACGCATTTTCCAACGCAACGGTACACACGTGTTCAACCTGTCATGGACAAGAAGGAAAAGTCGCAAACACATTCGCAAAAATGGACTGCGAGGACTGTCATGCCGAATCTATTGGACACGCACTATTCGCAGATATACACTACAAAATCATGGACTAGACCTTCTTCCGGAATTTCCCCAAATTGGATTTGGCAATGCCTTTGTTTGCATAATTATTTTTGTTGTCGTTGGTCGGGATAAAGAATAACGATAAAATTGCTGTTCGTTTCTGAAATCAGAAGAGACGAGTCTTTGATTATGACCTGTACATTACTGTTCAGTGGGTCAATATCTCGAAGAAGACTGCATGTTTGAGATTGAAATACCATCAGACCATTCCGATTCCTATGCCGACGGATGTAAAAGTGATGGTTGCGTCGGCAAGGCAGTAGATCAACATGTTTCATCAGAACAAAAGCCCTGAGTTAATTTGTGCGTTGTTTTTTGCTATGGCGGCACTGGTGCAACTGGCACAAGCCGATACCCGGTTTCCAAAAACGACCCTTGAAAAAGGGGAGGCTACGGCGGAAGCGCAGCGTTTTTTGCTGCCATTGGTGCCGCCGCTGGAGATTCCCCATACCAGAGCGGCATGGGAAGCGCAAGCGACGGCCTTGCGTAAACAGATGCTGGAGAAGGTCTATCTGGAAAATGTGCCGCGTTCGTGGCTGATGCCTGAGGTAAATGTGGTGTGGGGCGATACGATTCCGCACGTGGGGTATGTCATTCGTAAACTCCGCTACGAGGCCGTGCCCGGGTTGTGGATGCCTGCGGTGTTGTACGAGCCGGACGGTGACAACACCGCCATTCCAGCCGTGCTGAATGTGAACGGCCACGATTATGAAAATGGCAAAGCGAAGGATGTGGAGCAAATCCGCTGCATCAATCTGGCGAAACGAGGCATGCTCGCGCTACACCCGGAGTGGTTTGCCTGCGGCGAACTGGAAGGCCCGGATTACCAGCATTACGACATTGCCTATCTGGACGTGGTCGGCGTGCGCGGTGTGTCCCTGTTCTACCTCGCCATGAAACGGGCACTGGACGTGCTTATGCTGCATCCGCGCACCGATCCGGAACGTGTCGCCATGACCGGTCTTTCCGGCGGCGGCTGGCAGACCGCGGTGCTGTCGGCGCTGGACGAACGCATCACGTTGACCGTGCCAGTAGCAGGACATTCGGGAATGACGCCACGCATTACGGTCACAGGCGATCTGGGCGATCTCGAACAGGTGCCATCCGATTTGCTCACCGTTGGCGACTACACACACCTGACCGCTCTGTTTGCGCCAAGACCGGCGCTGCTGATTTACAACCAACGCGACAACTGCTGCTTCCTCCCGGGAAATGCCCTGCCTGCCACTTATGATCCGGTTGTGCCTGTGTATCAACTTTATGGCAGGGAGACCGCGTTTCAGTTTTACATTAACGAGAACCCCGGCACGCACAACTACGAACAAGATAACCGCCTACGCTTCTATGCCTTTCTCAACGACTATTTCCTTGATCCCGAACAGCGCGTTAACGAAGAACTTTCCTGTGACGGGGAACTGCACAGCGAAGAAGAATTATATGTGGGGCTGCCTGAAGACAACGCCACCTTTGCCGGATTGGCCGCGAATCTGCTGGCAGGGGCTTCGCGTGTGCCCATTCCCGATGATACCGACCCGGCATTTTCCGAATGGCGCGAAGAACAGCTTGCGCGGTTGAAGAAAACCGTGCATCCGCAAGAGATTACTTTTAAGGAAACCGCATCCGTTGCAGACAATATTTACAAGATAAAGTCGCCTGATTGGACTGTTATTGTCTCGCATCACTTACCGGAAAACGCCATTTCCCAATCCGCCGTGTTCCTCTTTGCCGATGACGGTATTGAGAAGAAGAATAATGGCATCAAAAAACACTTGGATAAAGGCCACCAGGTTATCGCCTTCGATCCGATTTTTATGGGCGGCAACAAACCGGAAAAGCGGCTTGCCATGGCGTTCCAGGCGGCAGGGATACGGTTGCTGGGCTTGCAAGCCGGTCAGATCATGGGCGTATGCCAGTGGGCGCGTAAAGAACTGGGCATCGAACAAATTGAACTTTGTGCTCCCGGCTGGAACGCAAGCGTAGCCGCCCTGATTGCTACTGCCCTGATGAACACAAAAGAGAAAGCGGTTGCCTGCGTCACGCTGCACGAGGCACCCTATAGCCTGGAAGTACTGATTGATGAGCGTGTAACGTACAACGAAAAACCAGCGCTGTTCTGCTACGGCCTGCTTCCGGATTTTGACATGGATGTGCTGAAGGCTTTGTGCCATAAGACACCGGTTACGGTGAGTCCCTGAAATGGGGTACAATGAAGATTGTGGCCGAAGGGTCATCAGTTCTCCAAATCCGACGCTGGGTTGAACGCAACACCCACACCCGAAACATCATGAAGGAACGATACCATGACAATGCGTTTTAATGTAGGCGTGATTTTCGCCTGTATCCTGCTTGCCCTTACTGCGGCCTTTAGCGAAGAACAAACCGAAAATCTGCAAACCATTTTGCAACGTGAGATGGCGCGAAGCGAACCGGACTACGTGGTGTATGTGCCAAAAAGTATTGACGGCAGCACCTTCGATACGGGCAACGAACACTTTCTCGTCTTTGACGGACCCGACGGATCGCTCATGGCCGTGTGGACCCAGAGCAGTCACGAAGGTGCGGGCGATCATCGCATTATGTTTTCCCGTTCCGAGGATGAAGGCATCTCTTGGTCGCCACCTTACCGCGTTGTCGGTGCAACGAAACCGAAGGAAGGGCTGCAGTCCAGTTGGGGCTTTCCGTTGCTTTCAAAATCCGGCAGGATTTATGTCGTCTGGAACCAGTATCAGGGGATTGCGGACTATCACCATCAGATTACAGGGACGATGGACGCCTGCTATTCAGACGATATGGGGAAGACGTGGTCAACGCCGCAGACCATTCCCATGAAGCGGAGTCCCTACGATCATCCTGAGGAAAAGTATCCGTCCAACTGGATTGTCTGGCAACGGCCTATCCGCGATCTTGAGGGCAAATGGTTCACCGGATTTACGCGCTGGGTGAGTCCTGCGGTGCGTACGGAACCGGTGAACAAGTCGTGGACTTCACAGGAGGCCGTGGTGGAATTCATGCGCTTTGAAAATATTGATGACAACCCTGAGCCTAAAGACATTATCATCACAAACTCTGCGTTTGGAGACAAGGCGCTGCGTGTGCCCCACTACGACAAGCCGTCCTTGAGCATTGCCCAGGAACCGAGCCTGGTGCGGCTGCCGGACAAACGCCTGTTCTGCACCATGCGCACCATGTCCGGATACATCTGGTACAGCGTGTCCGCCGATGACGGACGTACCTGGTGCGTTCCACGCCCACTGCTGCGTCATGATTTCGGGCTGCCCATAGAAGAACCATTGTGCTGCTGTCCCATTTATGAATATGATGAAGGGCGTTACGTGCTGTTGCACCACAACAACGATGGTCATTTTGAAGGCAGCACCCGGGAAGAAACCAACAAGAACCGGCGTCCGGCGTTTATCGCTCTTGGCGAATATCGTCCCGATGCGGAGCAGCCTATCTGGTTCAGCGAATCAAAAGAATTTATGGACAACGAAGGCTCCCAAATCGGCCCCCTGAAACGTATTGATATCGGCGTCTATCCCAGTGTCACCAAACGCAACGGCGAGTTTGTGTTGTGGCATCCTGAACGGAAGTTTTTTTTGCTTGGTAAAAAGATTACCGACGATTGGCTTGCAGATTTGAATGTGAAGGCGGAGTAACAAACATGAACATAAGAAACACCATTTGCATTGTATCCCTGTTGTTGCTTGCGGGTTGTCAGCACGCCCGCATCGCGGAAACCATCAGCATGGCAGAAGCCTGGCGATTCGCGCCGGATGAAGCCAACGCCGGGCTGGCCGCCGATTGGCAGGCGCCGCAGTTCAATGATGCCGAATGGGACACCCTTGATGCCGGACTGCGCTGGGAAGACCAGGGTTATAAGGAACTGGACGGTTTCGGCTGGTACCGAAAGTGGGTGGATATTCCTGCGAATTGGAAAGGACAGGATGTATGGATTAAGTTCGGCGGTATCAACGATGCCTACACCCTGTTCGTCAACGGAAAAGAAGCCGGCGCCTTTGGTGCGGCAAATATCAGCTATGCCGGCAAACCTTCTATATCGAAGATAACAGATTATGTCAATTTCGGCGAACCCAATCTTATTGCCTTGCAGGTGAACGACTGGGGTGGCAGCGGCGGTTTGTGGCATTTGCCTGCAGAACTCACCACCGATGAAGACGCTGTCAACAACCTGTTCAGTCCCATGTCCAAAACACCAATTACGCCCGAAGCATTGGGTTACGCCCTGTTCTGGGAAGATAATTTCGACGGGAACGCTTTGGACGACAGTAAATGGGCCGTCCGCGGCGAAGGGCCGCGTGCGGTAGGGTATGTATCGGCTGATGCGGTCACTGTGGAGGATGGCTTTTTGAAAATAACCACCTTTGAAAAGGACGGCAACATCCTGACCGGCGCCGTGGGTACACAGGGCCGTTTTATGACCACTTACGGCTACTTTGAATGTCGCGCCCAACTCCAGAAATCGCCGGGAAACTGGGCGGCATTCTGGATTCAGTCGCCCGGCATCGCCAAAGGGGAAGACCCTGGCGAATACGGCGTGGAAATTGACATCTTCGAGTACTTCAAAAAGAGCGGCGAAGACATTGTCTCCCACAACCTCCACTGGGCCTACGGCCCCAACCAGCAGACCATCGGCGCACTGGAAAGCAAGCGCGAAGGGGTCGGCGAAGGCTTCCACACCTTCGCCGTGGAATGGACGCCCGACAAATATGCTTTCTTTGTGGATGGCTACAAGTATCACGAAGTCACCCGTGCCATCTCCCACACCGACGAATATATCATCCTCAGCATGGAACTTCCCGCCACGATGGAGGGTCTAAAAGATTCCGTATTCCCCGACGTATTTATTGTGGACTATGTCAGGGTGTATAAAAAGGAATAGAAGGGCTTATCCGACAGGCACATATCCGCGTATTGATTTGTCCGGAGTACATCCATCATACTTTCGCTGTTGATTTGTGTTTTCAGGTTGGTTTGTCAACTATGATTGCCGTGGGCAACCGTTTTCCCAGGCGTTTTTGAAAGGAAAAGTATGCTATGCAAAATGCAAATGTTAATCTTGAGCGTCGTTCAGCGAAGGGAAACCAGTGCCCTGGTTTCCTGGTTTCCGTTACAATGGGGTATTGTCTCATGATGAGTATGGCAGCATGCAGCTTTGCCGCAGACACACCCCCTGACTGGCAGAACCCACGTTTGACCGGCGTTAATACCTTGCCGCCCCATGCCACCGCCGTAATCTGTCCCGATGCGGATACGGCGCTTGCTATCGGGCCTGTGTCGAATGCGGAACGGGTGAAGTCGCCCTGGTACGTCTCGTTGAACGGAGACTGGAAATACAAGTATGCCGTCAATCATACGGAACGGGTGCCCGATTTCTGGACGACTGCCTTTGACGACAGTGCATGGGCAACTATTCCGGTGCCCGCCAATGTGGAAAAGCATGGCTATGGCATTCCCATTTATGTGAACATTTCCTATCCGTGGCGCAAGCCGTGGGAACCGCCCTATGTTCCCGAAGACGATCCGAACAATACGGTGAACGCCTACCGCCGCACGTTCACCGTGCCCGAAGCCTGGGACGCACGGCGCGTAGTGATCACCTTCGATGGCGTCAATTCCATGTTCTACCTGTGGGTGAACGGCGAGAAGGTCGGCATGGGCAAAGACAGCCGCACGCCGGTGGAGTTTGATATTACAGCGTACCTGAAGCCGGGCGAGAACCTGCTGGCAGTGGAAAACTTTCGCTGGTGCGACGGTTCCTACCTGGAGGATCAGGATTTCTGGCGGTTGAGCGGCATTTTCCGTGACGTATACCTCTGGTCGCCTGCCATGGTGCATATTCGCGATTTCGAGGTAAAGACGGACTTGGATGCCGCGTACAAGGACGCGGAGTTGACCCTGTCAGTTGCTGTGGAAAATCATGGCGAGGCTGCCGCCGCAGTCACGGTGGAAGGCGCTTTATTTAATCCCGAAAAAGACGGAAAATCCGTGTGGCCAGTACTACGACCAGATGTTATAAATGAAAAAGGCCTAAAAGGCAACACAATGGCAATCCTGTCCGCGACATTACAGGTAGAACCAGGCAAGGAAAGTAATGGTGAAGTCACAATAGATGTAGGCAGAATTCTCAAATGGTCTGCGGAAACGCCGTATCTGTATCCCCTTGTCCTGACGTTGAAAGACGACGCCGGGAAGGTCATTGAGGTCAGGCGGGTCAATGTGGGTTTCCGTGAAGTGGAGATGAAAGACGGCAACCTGCTGGTGAACGGCAAGCGTATTCTCATCAAGGGTACGAATCGCCACGAAACCGATCCTGATCTTGGTCATGCCGTCAACGTGGAAGGCATGATCAAAGACATCGAGGTGATGAAACAGCATAATATCAATGCCGTGCGTACGTCTCATTATCCGAACCAACCGGTGTGGTACGATTTGTGTGACAGATACGGACTTTATCTCGTGGACGAAGCGAATATTGAAAGCCACGGTATGGGCTACGGACGCAAGTCCCTCGCTAACTTTGAGGAGTGGCTCGACGCTCACATGGACCGCACGGTGCGCATGGTGGAACGGGACAAGAACCATCCTTCCGTCATCATCTGGTCACTGGGCAACGAAGCGGGCAACGGCCCGAATTTCGAAGCGACCTACGATTACATTAAGGAACGCGATCCCGGGCGGCCGGTGCATTACGAGCGCGCCGGACTCGACCGCAACACAGACATCTATTGTCCCATGTATTCCAAGCCCCGCCTGCTGCAGGACTACGCCGATGGCAAGAAGGTGGACGGCGACTGGGGCCCTGCTTTTATTCTGGAGGAAGGCGCACCTCGTACACGTCCCCTGATCCTGTGCGAATACGCCCACGCCATGGGCAACAGCAGCGGCAACATGTGGCTCTACTGGGACCTTATTTATTCCAAGCCCTACCTGCAGGGCGGGTTCATCTGGGACTGGGTGGACCAGTCGTTGCGGGAGTCGGTGGCGCAGAAACCGCCCCGTGTCGCCAAACCGCTTCAACCCGGCGAACCGACTTTCTGGGCGTTCGGCGGCGATTACGGGCCGGAAGATACGCCCAGTGATCAGAACTTCTGTTCCAACGGACTGGTGTCCCCGGACAGAGTGCCCCATCCGGGATTACTCGAAGTGAAACACATTTACCAGTACATCCACTGCAAACCCGTGGACCTTGCCGCCCGCACGGTGGAAGTGAAGAACTGGTTTGATTTCGTCAACATCAAGGATGTTGCCGTGCTGCATTGGCAGCTGACAGCCGATGGCGTGCTGCTGCAGGAAGGTGACATGCCCACGCCCGACATTGCGCCCCAGTCAACAGCACAGATAACCGTGCCTGTGGAAGCGTTTACAGCCGAACCCGGTGTGGAGTATTTCCTGAACTTGAGTTTCCGCCTGGCTGACGAGGCGTCCTGGGCGCCCAAGGGGCATGAGATCGCCTGGGATCAATTCATACTGCCAGATGCCACGCCTGCCCTTGCTGCAGCCGCTTCGGATGTTGCCCTTTCCGTTACGGAAGACAGCGGCAAGATTGTGGTAACGGGAAAAGACATGACGGCCACTTTCGACAAGAAGGCTGGCGCTCTTGCGTCTCTTACGCTAGCCGGTACGGAACTTATCAAATCGCCCTTGCGTCCCGATTTCTGGCGCGCACCCATTGACAACGATCGCGGCAGGGGTATGGACAAAACCCAGGGTGAATGGAAAACTGCCCACGAAAACGTCAGAGTGAACGACATGACGGTGGAGGAAAGCGCGGGACGTGTGGTAGTGACAGCGAATATGCTGCTGACCGATGTGAAAGCGCACTGGACCACCCGCTATACCGTGTTAAACACTGGCGAAGTGCTGGTGGCGGCGGATTTCGTTCCCCGCAAAACTGACCTGCCCAAACTGCCGCGTCTCGGCATGCAGCTGATCCTGCCCGCCGGTTTCGACAAAATCACTTGGCTGGGCCCGGGACCGCAGGAGACCTACATTGATCGCAAAGACGCCCGCGTGTGTCGCTACAGCGGTACGGTGCGCGAACAGTTCTGCTACGATTACGTGGAACCCGGCGAAAGCGGCAATAAGGTGGATGTGCGCTGGGCAGCGTTGCAGAACGAACAGGGTGTCGGCTTATTGGTGGTTTCCGATCCGGCGCATAACGTAAGCCTGAACGCTTGCCACTACACAGCGGATGATATCGCCTCGGCAGAGCATCCCTTTGAACTGCCCGAGCGCGACCATGTTGTATTGAATGTTGACTGGAAACAACAGGGCTTGGGCGGCGACGACAGCTGGGGTGCCTGGCCGCACGATCAGTACCTCATCCCCTGTGAACCGCAAAGCTACCGGTTCCGGTTGCGTCCCATTACCTCCG
>CAZBNU010000149.1:0-10239 GCA_964493075.1 uncultured Nitrospirales bacterium
ACCCCAACTGCTCTTTACCAATGACGGCTCAACCATCACATGATCCATATCCCCGCCAGTCGCATAAAGAAATGGGTTCGCCTCCGACACATTCGGGAAACGCGCCCGTGTCGCCCGTTTACCATCAACAAACAACTGCCGGAAATTCCAGTTCTTCAGATTAGACGGCAAATCAACATGCCATACCCCGTCTTGTTCACTTGCTGCCCACGTACCGGTAATCGGAACACCACCACTGAGCACCACCCGTTCCCCATCCGCTGCACGCCAGGTAACAGGCGCTTTCTCCGTTCCCGAATGCTGGGGTGCCAGCAGTAATGGTTCCGGCAAGTAATAAGTTCCTTCACGCAGGATAATTTCGATGGGTTCCTTGTCTGACAATTTACAGGCCATATCCCGTGCGTGGGTCAACGTAGCAACAGGTGCTGTTATTGTTCCCTGATTGGCGTCACTGCCTTCCGGGGCAATAAACAATTCAACGGCAATCGCGTTTCCTGCAAGAAACAAAACAGGTATGCAAACGGTAATAATCACTGTTGCACCGAAAGATCTATACATTTTATCCATAGTCTGATTCCTTTTATCTGTACAGTCCTGCCAGAACAGCGGCGCGCAGATAATTTTATAACGGTTGTCCTTCCAGAGTATGATAGCAGCTACGCTTTCATCCTGCAATTGAAAGCTACCCTGATGGTATGCCACTATGACTTAAACAATCTTTCGTTGTTGCGCTGAACCAGAACGTAAGGAACACGGTATGATTAAATCGAACGATATGAAGACAAGAACAACAGCAGCATTTCTGCTTATAGCGTTGGGATGTCTGCTAACACCCCTGGCTGCCTTGGCCTATGAAACCAGCACTGCCGCAGACGGCGATTATGTCATCAGCGATGAGGATCAGGCGAAGATTATGGCAGCGCTGCCTGACACCGCTCCAGCCTCTCCCATCAAGCCGCGGAAATTACTCATCTTCGATCTCAACGTGGTCTATGGCGGCCATCCTTCGCGGTTCTACGCGAACCTCGCTTTCCAAGAGATGGGCAAGAAGACAGGTGCCTTTGAGGTGGTCATCAGCCGCGACCCGGCGGTATTTGAAAAAGAGAATCTATCCCAATTCGATGCCGTGTTTCTGAACAACACGGTAGGCAACCAATTCACTGATCCCAGACTTCGCCAGAACCTACTGGAATTTGTCTATGGCGGCGGCGGTCTTATGGGCATGCACGGCACGGCTGTCGCTTTCTGGAACTGGGACGGCGGCGGCGATGACTGGCCGGAGTTCGGGCGTATGCTCGGTGGACGTGGCGCACAGCATCGCGATGCGCAGGAAAAATGTTTCATGAAAATTGACTCGCCCGGGCATCCGCTCCTGGCATCGTTCCCCAAAGAGGGCTTTGAACTCAGCGACGAGTTCTTCCGTGTCGGCGATCCCTATTCCCGTGACCGTGTGCGGGTGCTTTTCAGCATAGACACAGAAAAAACAGACCTCGGCGCGAAAACGCCCGAACGGGAAGACCAGGACTACGCCGCTGCATGGGTGCGCCATTTTGGTCGTGGACGTGTGTTCTACACCTCGTTCGGCCACAATCCGTATCTGTTCTGGGACACCGCCATGCTGAAATTCTATCTTGCCGCAACGCAGTTTGTCCTCGGCGATCTGGATGTGCCGACCATTCCGAGCGCCCGGCTGACTCCCGCCATCGAAGCGCAGGAAAAACTCGGATGGAATCTGGGTATCGTTGCCTACACCTTCCATCGGTATACGCTTTTTGAAACTATCGAGAAGACGAACAAACTTGGCATCGCCTACCTGGGCGGCCTGGATTTCCAGAAGGTGGGCGGCGGCATTGACAAGAACTTCAATGCCGACCTGTCCGACGAAGAACTGGCGGCGATCCGTCTTAAACTGGACGATGCAGGCGTGCGCATGTTGACCTGCTTCTACTCCGCCATCCCAGGCGACGAGGAAGGTTGCCGGAAAGTGTTCGAGTTTGCCCGCAAAATGGGCATCCAAACCCTGATTTCCGAACCACCTCTGGAAGCGCTCGACACCATTGAAGGGTTCTGCAACGAATATGAGATTGACCTTGCCCTCCATAACCATGATCAAAAGGCTTCGCCCAACTACTGGAGTCCCGAAGCCGTGATGAAGGTTTGTAAAGATCGCGGCCCACACATTGGCGTCTGCGCCGATATGGGCTATTGGATGCGCAGCGGCATTGACCCTGTGGCCGCAGTCAGTGTCATCGGCAATCGTCTCTTTGAAGTGCAGATGCACGACCTTAACGAGTTAAGCCCTGACGGTCATGATGTCCCTTGGGGTACGGGCGTCGGCAACACACGCGCGTATCTTGAAGAAGTCTTCCGTCAAGGCGTTAAACCCAGAATGTTCGGACTCGAGTATTCCTACGACTTTCTCGATTCCATGCCCGAAGTGGAACAGTCCGCCCGGTTCTTTGACACAGTAACCCTGGACTTGGCGAAGTAGTGCTTCGTAGGCGTACCTTCCCAGGTGCGCCAATGTTTTTGAACGACCAATTCGGCGCACCCGGGAAGGTACGCCTACGTAAAACAGAAGGATAATCCTGTGAAAGAGTTGATAGCGAAACTTCAAGCATACGATTGGGGCGGAGACCGCGGCGCATTGGTCGCAATAGACGACATGATCAATGCCGCTTACGGAAACCCGGAAAAACTCGCTGAAATCGAGCAGGCATTGCTTGAAGTATTGCAGTCCGGTGCTGCGCTTCCCGCAAAAGAATACAGTTGTCGCAAACTCGCCCTCATCGGAACCGACGTCTGCATTCCTGTGCTGGCAGAAATGCTGATCAACGCAGAGTTGTCGGACTGTGCGCGCCTCGCACTGGAAGCCATACCCGGGTCTGTCGCGGACGCTGCCTTGCAAGCCGCCTTGGATAAGGTCGAAGGTGATCAACGGGCAGGCATCGTCAACAGTCTGGATGAACGGAAGAAACGACCCATTGCGGGCGCGGAGAACAGCAATGTCCAGTAGCATCAACGACAACCACATCACCCGGCGCAGTTTTATTGGGCGTACCGCCGCCGTCGCGGGGGTGTTTACCGCACCCATGATTATCCCCGCATCCGCACGGGGTGCAGACGGAACCGTAGCGCCAAGCAATCGCATCACCATCGGCCAGATCGGGCGAGGCATTATGGGACGTGGTCATCTGCAACGTCTCACACATTCTTCTGATGCGGAGGTTGTCGCGCTCTGCGATGTGGATAAAGTACGCCTGGACGACGGCATGGCGGAATTGGCATCGGCCTACGCCGATAGAATCCAAAGTGGTGACTACAAGGGCTGTACTGCCTACAACGACTATCGCGAACTGCTAGCGCGGGACGACATTGACGCCGTGGTCATCGTTACGCCCGACCACTGGCACAGCCCCATGTCCATCCATGCCGCAGAAGCAGGCAAGGATGTGTACTGCGAAAAACCCATCTCCATCACCGTTGACGAAGGCCGTCAACTCGTGGACGCGGTGCGCCGCAATAACCGGGTGTTTCAGAACGGCAGCCAATACCGGACGAACCCAGTCATCCGTCGCGCCTGTGACTTCGTCCGGACAGGCAGACTGGGAAAGGTCAAGTCCGCCTTTACCCTCTGGGGTGATTTGGGCGGGTTCATCGGCGGAGAACGGTTTCATCCCTACGCGGCGGCGATCAATCCCGAGGTGACGGCGCGCTCCTTTGCCACCATGGATTTCGCTCTGCCTGGCGAACCCACCCCGGAAGGACTGGATTGGAACCTCTGGGTCGGCCCGGCACTATGGCGTCCCTACAATCCGGTCTATCACATCAACCCCTGGCCGGGCGTTGTCCCGTGGTCATTCTGCGAAGACTTTGGCGCGGGCCCCTCCACGTGGTATCACTCACACGCGGCGGATGTGCTGCAGTATGCCCTCGGCTATGAAGAAAGCGGTCCCGTTGAATTCATCCACCCGAACAGCAACGCCTTTCCCACACTCACCTGCAAGTACGCCAATGGTGAATTACTTCACCTGGTACGAGGCTGGAACGAAGTAAAAAGTCTCTATGGCGCTGTTCCCGATGATGCCATACTGGACGGAAACTTCGGCGGCGTGGTTGTGGGCGAACGCGGCTGGATTACCACCATGTCCACCGGTTCCGGTGTTCAAGTCGGCCCGGCAGAACTCAAGGCGGAATACGACGCCTGGGAACATGATGTCACTCCCCTTGGCGGCAAGGATCACCACGGGAACTGGTTCGAATGCATCAGAACCCGCAACAAACCCCACTCTCATGAAGGCATCGGCCACCGCGCCGCCGCACTGGGCCACCTGACAATCCTCGCCTACAAACTCGGCCGCTCCCTGAAATGGGATCCCGTGAACGAAATATTCCCCGAAGACGACCAAGCCAACCGCCTGCTGCGCCGCGCACGCCGTGCGCCTTGGCGAATCTGACCCAAAAACTTCTACAGACCAAGGAACTTGAACGCTCCCCCGCAAAGGAGAATTATGAAACCCGCGAGCAGGGACTGGAGTTCAGCTTGGGCGACAGAGATTATGCTGCTAGTTCCTCCAATGGCAGACGAATGCCATGGGCGACTATGTAGGCCGCGAAACTGCCTTTTTCCGGGTGCTCAAATGCCCTAGCGGGAAACAGATGCGCTTCGACATCAAGCCCTGCCTCCTTCTGAACTTGAAACATGACCTGCGCGCGCCGGCTCAAATCCCAATCATCTATGCCATCCAGGAAAAGCGCGACATCAATATCGCTCCATTGATGCGCATCTCCCTCCACACGCGAACCAAACACATAAACCGCGCGAACGGGCGTCATCCGCCGTAAAACTTGTGCGGCCGCCAAAGCCTGCCGTCTTACTTCAGCATCGAGAGAAGCCATTGTATCACCTCCTCTGTTTGTCTAAGCGTCTCAGCGGCTGTATCGCGATGAAGAGCGCTGCTTAGACATTCAATTTGCTCAGGATAGCGCGTTTGAATGTAGTACCCCGATAATTCGCCTATGAACGCTTCGCGGTCGGGGTCCAATCCGACTCCGGCGATCTCGGCCAGGCGCGGCAGATTGTGAAGACGCGGGGGAAAATCGCTCGTTTCTTGGACGATAAGGGCTTTCAGCGCTTTCTCGACCGCCTGTTGGCAGCAGAAAACAACGTAGAGGTATCGGCCTGATTGTTGCATGGCGCGAGCCGTCTCAAGATCGTATCGGGCTTGCTCGACCCAACGTTCTATGCTGTTCAAAATTCGGTCTCCTTACTATCGAGGTAGTCGTGCCAGCACTTGCGGGTGACGGTGAAGTCGGTAATATCCCACCCGCGAGAGCATAAATAGTCTACTACATTCTTCATGGTGCATCAACAAAAATAGTTTGTCTCTGATTGAATCCGCCACCCAATCTAATGTACTCATGATTGGATCAACAGGCCATACATTTAACCGTTCCGGATTTAACGGAACCGCGAAAAGAAAACATCAAATTATACACTGGGTACTATCGCACCATGCTTTGTCAATGTTTTTCGAATATCTTCAATCGGCACCTGTAGCGGCGTGGTACCATGTTGAGACGCCAGTGCAGCTGCTGTCCCTGCTGCCTGACCCATGGCCATGCAGGAAGCCTGCACACGCAGTCCTGAATTCGCCAAGCGATCACTGGAAACGCTGCGTCCTGCAATCATAATGTTTTGGTTGCCTTTGGGTATCAGGGCACGCAACGGAATTGTAGGCACAACTCCTTGCTGCAGCGGTTTTGGTTTTACGCCATCACGAGTGTGCATATCCACCGGGTAAAAGGCATAACAGACTGCATCATCGAATACCTTCCCGGACGTATAGTCGTCCACGGTAATGATGGTTTCGCCATGGATGCGATAACTCTCCCGAAAACCGGTTTCAGGCTGCATGTGCATCAATCGCCGCTTTTCGCTGCGAACTTTTTCAAGAAGGGCTTTTCTACCGGTTAGATTC
The DNA here is from genome assembly GCA_964493075.1 of uncultured Nitrospirales bacterium. Classification (GTDB taxonomy): domain Bacteria; phylum Hydrogenedentota; class Hydrogenedentia; order Hydrogenedentales; family CAITNO01; genus SLFT01. The sequence goes on from CAZBNU010000149.1 coordinate 5,982, forward strand.
GCGGATGTTACCGTGCGGGAATTCGATGAATCCGCACCATGCACATACAGGGCGTCCAGCAGTCCGGACCCGGGCCCGTTAGGACGGCCGGGATTGTTGGCCGTATCCAGTTTGAACAGCATGGAACCCGGCTGCGTTTCCTCTTCACGAAGCCGCGGCAGGTTCAGCATACCCACTACCGAAGCGCCGCCCGTGCAGTCAATGATCTGTTTGCATAAAACGCGACGCGCCGTTCCAAAACCGAAACAATCCACCTGCCAACCGGTGTCGGTTCGTTCAATGGATTGTGGGAATTCGTAGTAGGCAATTTTGACACCTGCCTGTGCAAACTTTTCCTCGGCAAGCAGTGCATAGAGAAATTGATTAACGCGCACCTGGTTCTGCCAATGATGCTTTGGAACCTGGGAAAAATCGGGCAGAGTGCCGCCGTCTAGTTCCACACACTCCCGAACCAGTTCCCAGCCAATGCCGGCAATAATCTGTTTGCCCCAGGCATCAAACAACCCCGGGAAGGACACCCCTGCTGTTGTTGTAGTACCTCCCAACTGGCTACCCCGTTCCACCAGCATTGTTTTCAATCCCAATCTAGCCGCCTGGATCGCCGCGATAGTACCCGCCGTTCCACCACCAACAACCAGTACATCCACTTCTGTTGACACAACATCCTGTACACCACTTTCCTGTTGATTTTGTGCAACGCCTTTACCAGCAACAGCCGTGGCCACTACTCCGGCGACAGGATACTGCAAAAAGTCTCTCCGCGCAATTGAATTTGTTTTCATTTTCATTTTCAGATTCACCCTTCTCACAATCACTATCTAGAAAATTGCTTATCTTGATTTGGGACGTAACGCCCAAGCAACACAGAAGCACCACAACAAAACGCTTAGTAAACTCAACCATTCAAAAGTAGGTATGAGTTTAATGACAAACGCACCTTCACTCCCTTTCCACTGTAAATAAGCGGCGGGTATCATTTTCTTCTGCCTGGCAATCATGATGGCCAGAAAAACGCCATTACAGAATACAGTAAACAAGCTCGGCACTATAAGCCATTTTGACAGCCGGTCCTGCTTCACGAAAAGAATAAAGATGGTAAAGGAAAATGCCAGTCCAAAAATACCCAGAAACGCCACCGCCGCAGGGGCATAATGATAGATACGTTCTCCGGAATCGGCAGGGAATATGGCAATAACCGCCATTCCCGAAGTGGCGACAATACCGAAAAATGCGACAAAATAACCCGGTAAGGACCGCACAGTAATTCCTGCACCAACAATGAAACTTCCCAGTAGTACAGCCCCTGCAATGAACCCACCGTTAAACAACCAGGCTAATGGCGTACGGTCCTGTCGTCCCAGACTGGAAATGGCCATTACCAATGGGGAGTAGGTCTGGTTACCTCCCCCATCCCAGGCAAGGGCAGCAATAAATGCGCATACCAGCGGAACGACAGGTGCTATCAGACCCAGTAAATAAATGTATCGTTCCAGCCAATTACACAATACAAATGACGTCTCTCCTGTACCTTGGCAACAATTTCCCGGTTTTGATAGGTTGGCCATAATCTATCTCTATTTATCTCCTGATTTATTTTTACGATAAGGCTTGTGACCTCTATCAGATTGTTTCTTTTTATATTCCAGTATCTCGGCAGTATGCTGCAATTCCTCGACATATCGTTCTGCCGCTGCTGTTTCTTCTTCCAACCGGCGTCGCTCACTAAAGTCATTATACTGTTTTTCTGCCCAAGACAGGGCTTGTTCATGACTCACCGAACCCGGATTATCCAGTACACCCAATTCCGTATCCAGCAGAAACTTATCCAGAAAAAACTCCCAATCCTGCATAAGTATGCCTTGCCGTCGCTGGGCACGAAATTCCGCCTGATCCAGAAACATGACGGTAATGCGATTGAGGGTATCAATCTCTTTATCGTCCAGATAGTTTTTTGCCGTGCCCACATCCCGCTTAAATACCCGTCCACCTCTCCAGGAAGTAAGTCCCATATTGGGTTTGGATGCATCGGCCCGTTGCCGGATGATTTCCGCGGCAGTGAGTCCTGTGGCAGCAAAGTGCATTTTATTCTGCATGACGGCAAAGAAGGTGTTGGTGGTCTGCTGATCCTCCACATAATCTGTGGCAAGGGAAAAAATCTCGCGAATGCGCTGGTACACCCGTGCTTCACTGGCGCGAATTTCCCGTATGCGCGCCAGCAACTCATCGAAATAATCCGCCCGCCTGTCCTTCAGTTTCAGGCGTTCATCGTCCATGGTGAAGCCCTTAACCACATATTCATGGAGCCTTTCCGTGGCCCACTGCCGAAACTGCACCCCGCGAGGTGAACGCACCCGATATCCCAAGGCAATAATCATGTTCAGGTTGTAGTGTTTCAAGTGCCGCTTTATCTCACGATTCCCCTCCGTTCGAACTTGTAAGTATTCCTTACAAGTTGCCTTCTCCTCCAGTTCTCCGTCCTCATAAATAGCACGAATATGGAGGGTTATGTTCTGTGGCGTAGTCTGATAGAGTTCCGCCATCATAGCCTGCGTAAGCCATACCGTCTCCTCTTCCAGACGCACGGAAATTTTCATCCGTCCATCCTCTGTACGGTAAATGAGAACATCCGATTGCGGGGTTTCGTTTTTATGCTTCATCTTCGACCTTTTTTCTTTCATCCATAATTTCGATTTTCTGGTTTGCACCATATAACATAGATTATGATGCTCGGCTCACTTCAGGAATGAATGCTGAATCAGGGACTATTTTAATCGTACCTGTTGTATAAAGTTCCGAAGTATCCCACTTCTGTCCTTCCAGAAGTTCGGGTAATTCTATATTGTCAAAAGTGCCGATGGGTTGATTTGGAAATTCAAAAACTTGAAAAGTAGATATTGTAATTTGCCATAAAACTCCTGTTCCATTAACATTTACTACAAGCGACCCATTGAATTCAGGTTGTGACAAATTACCAAAAATAATTGGACGTATAGTGCCAACGACCAGTTTGCCGCCGTCCATTTTGAAAGGGCCATTTATTGTCAGCCCTCCACCTGCTGTAAGTGTTTTGCCATTAAGATTTAACGCTCCCTCAAAGGTGACTCCTGTTCCAGGATTTACCTGTAAACGGGTATCATTGGATAATTGAGTTCGCGTTTGAATGATGTGCTTTCCCTGCATGACTGCTATACAATGATTTATGTATAGGGTGCCGTTTCCCCTGATAGTATAAGGGATATCACTTTGAAACCAAAGAACCTGGAGTTGTAACGGATGATTAAGAGAAACCACCATATCCGATTTGGCGGCACTTCCAAAAACTGCAATTTCTTCTGGTAAATCTGCACAATTCCAATAATACCAATTGGCGGGTTCCTCCCATAGAGAGGAATCTGCGCCAGTCCATGTACAAAAGCCGGGTCTTGGCTGCTTTATATTGACGAGTTGTTCAACAAACATGGTCAGGGGACGGTAGGAAACGACGTTTTGAAAGTTTCCTGCTGGATCAAACTCAAGAATACGACCGCTTTTTTCCTTAATATATATGGCGCTGTTTGTTTTATGCTGTTCAAGACCAACAGGAGTACCCAGTGGTTTTTCATCGAAATTATTTCCCAATGGAAAATCACCCAATGGTGCACATTCATGCTGTGTACGTTCATAGCGTAAAACACGATTGCCTTCAATCACGAGTTCATGTTCGGGTGCGGCATTACGAAAATCCGATATACGATGAAAAGTCATGAGGTTGGAATCATGCCCGCGTGGCGGTTTGGGTCCGCCGATCACAAAGGCTGTTCTTGAGATGACCAGTAGATCGTCGCCGTCAATCACACAATTGAGATACTGAAACGCTTCATGGTGCAAATCCGGTGAGTACAGAAAGATTTTCTTCATCTCCCAGTGACGCAGGTCTTCAGAACAGAACAATGCAGCGGTATTGCGGATCATAGCCGGTGTCTTGCCAATCTTCGGCTCATCCTTATGTGAAGGCAGTACAGGATTAGAACAGGCATAAAAGCGTTCGGAAACAGGATCGTAAACCGCACCGAATTTCTTTTCCGCTCCGGGCAGTTCGACAAAATCGTGAACAGGATCAAACGTGAGGTTCACCGGACCTTTAGCGCGAATAATCGCTGTATACGGTAATTGGTTTAATTTCGGTAACACCACCACCCCTTCTTCGGGAGACGCTACCACCTGGCCTTCCGACCAGAAGGGGAATTTTCCGTTCAACCATGTTTTATCCTGCGGCACG
>CAZBNU010000150.1:0-10130 GCA_964493075.1 uncultured Nitrospirales bacterium
TCAAATTATCAACGGAATGTTCGGGTGGGCTTCCCGTGCGACAACCTCGTAAGCGCAGGTTCCTTTTCCTATGTAGGTTTGTGACTGGCCATTCGCAGGGGTCACGGTGAGTGCTATGTCTGATATTTTGGAGTTGTGGCAATAGAGATGTGAACCGTCGGTGTCTTCGTAGGTAACGCCAGCGTAATCATCCAGTCGTGCGGATACTTTGCCTTCAAATACAGTACCATTCTTCTTTGCAGTGAAGGTGAAGGTCTCAAAATCATAGTGGGAACGGGCTTTCAGGATGTCGCACAGGGTATTTACCTGCCAGGTTTTCTCTTCAATACGGAAGAACATACTGGTCAGGGGCGGTGCTGCTTTTTTCCCGAGGGGGGCGCGGGCACATAAGCCATCCCAGATGACCGGCGCGGGTTTGCCGGACGCATCGGTAAAACAATTACAGTGTCCCCACGCCCAGGAATGGCCATTTCGTGGACCGGACAGGTGCCCCTGCATTCCTGGTGCGTCTTTCCATTCATAGCGTTCCCCGTCCACTTCGCACCAGCCGGTAAAGGCGATGTTTTCATAGACTGTTGTTGCGGTATTCTTCACCACCTTCAATTTGGGTAACAGCGCCGGCACGAAATCGAATTGCATATTAGTAATCGGAATGAAATCCAGCGCCCAGCGTAATTGATGGTCGGCGTTTTTTACAGAACCTTCCGTGCGCACATCCAGAAAACAGCTGTCCGCAATGGCAAGTCCGACGCTATTCACTGTTTTGAATTCACTCAGGGGGAACGTGTTCTTGATACCCACCTTGCGGGTTTTGCCCTTGCTGGCATCAAAAAATATTGCCCACACCTCCGCGACTTCCTTGGATTTGTCGTTCCGTATCAGAATCGTGAACCGCAACCACAGCGCCCTTCCGGTTCCGGGTTGATTCATTTTCAGATACCATACCTCCTGGAATCCGTTTGTAGGTTCTCCCCGGTTGAAGTAGGGGATATTGGTCAGATTCACAGCGGTATTCATAGTGGCGAACTCCATACGTTTTGGAAACAACAACCCTCAGCTTATCAGGGAAATAGGGAAAGAATCAACATGCTTTTATGCACTTATCAGCAATAAGAGTTGCGCAGAAACTATGCTTTTTGCGAATATCTGTTCTATCATGTGCTATAATTTAGCCAGATCTTATACGATTGGTTTTATGCGGTCAGCTAGTTTCTTTAAGCCGGTAGCCCTTCAAGGGAGATAAGAAATGCACTCTTCATCAAGTAGGCATAGCCGTAAGTTTTTGCTCATTCCTTGCATTGCATTCACGGTGACATTTTCTGTTTTTCTCACCCCTGTGGTCGTATCCGAGGAAACCGATTCCAAAGGCGCTGAAAGTTTTGTTTCCCTGACTGAAATGAGTCTTGAGCATCTGATGGATATTGAAATCACTTCGGTATCCCGCGAAAAGGAACAGATGGTTCAGGCGCCCGCCGCTATTTACGTGCTCACCAGCGAAGACATACGACGATCCGGCGCCACTTCCATTCCTGAAGTCCTGCGTCTTGTGCCTGGTGTGAATGTGGCCCGTTTGAATGCCAACCGCTGGGCCATTACCATACGGGGCTTCAACGGCACTTATGCGCAGAAACTGCTGGTGCTTATTGACGGTCGCACTGTCTATACGCCGCTTTTTGCGGGCGTACACTGGCAACTCCAGGATTTAATACTTGAAGATATCGATCGCATTGAAGTTATTCGAGGGCCGAGTGCAGCCATGTGGGGCGCCAATGCTGTAAACGGCGTGATTAATATTATCACCAAAAACGCAGCGGATACGCAGGGCGGGCTTCTGACCGTTGGCGGCGGTTCCACCCAACATTTCTTTCATACATTGCGCTACGGAACACAATACGGTGAGAAACTTCATTTCCGCGTCTACGAAAAAGTTTTTACCCATGGCGGCTATGATCGCGCAAGCGGTGGTTCCGGCAATGACCATTGGCGCATGCTTCGCACAGGATTCCGCATGGATTGGGAGGCAACGCAAAGGGACCATCTTACGCTGCAGGGTGACGCGTATGGCGGCGAGGCTGGTCAACGGATCACAACCCCCCGGTCTTTCCCGCCGCTTTTAAGCAAAACGGAAGCAGATTATTACGATCTATACGGTGGCAATCTTCTTGGTCGCTGGACCCGAAATTTTGACGACGGATCAGAATTTATACTACAAACCTATTATGACCATAACTATCGCGCTGAAAGCACCTTCACTGAAAATCGCCATACCTTTGATATTGATATTCAGCATCGTTTTTCCCTGGGCCAGCGGCACGCAATCACCTGGGGCGCTGGATACCGGTTCACGGACGATAATCTTCAAAACAGTTATGCCTTTGCCCTAAAGCCCAGAAGTCGGTCTGAAAACCTGTTCCGCTTCCTCCTTAGTGACCGCATTACGCTTGCTGAAAACAAACTTTTCCTAACCCTTGGATTCATGCTGGAACACAATGAGTACACCGGTGTTGAGTTTCAGCCAAATGCACGAGTGCAGTGGCTGCTTGACGACCGCAATACGATCTGGGCTTCCGTTTCGCACGCAGTGCAAACCCCTTCACGCGCATATTCCGACGAGCACATTAACATCGTGCGGCTTCCCTTTTCCGTATTATCAATTATGGGCAATAAACATGGCGAATCCGAAACCATTACCGCCTACGAAATCGGGTATCGTGTGAAGGCTACAAAACAATTACTACTGGATGCCGTTTTGTTTTATAACACGTACAACGATTTACGCACCACTGAACTTGTCAGGCCTTATCTTGAATTAACACCGTTTCCCCCGCACCTGGTCATCCCACTTAGAATCGAGAACAAAATGAAAGGCAATGCCTATGGCGTTGAATTTTCAGCAGATTGGCAGGTCTCTGAGAATTGGCGTTTGGCTGCCGCATATTCTCTTTTAGAGATAGATTTACGGGTAAGTAGTTCCAGTCGTTCTTCCGCATCCACCGAAGTTGCAGACAAAAGTCCACAGCATCAATTCAATATTCGCTCCTATTTGAATATTACGCCGAAATTGGAATTGGACGCCGCCCTTTATTTTGTGGATAGTTTGCCCGGATACGACATTGGCGCCTACACGCGCCTGGATACCTATCTGCGATGGCTTCCCAAAGAGAATCTTGAACTGGCCGTTGGGGTGCAGAATATACTGGATAAGCGGCATTGGGAATTTTCTTCTCGCGAAGGCATCATACCGACCGAAGTGGAACGGGAGGTTTACGGAAAAATCACATGGCGATTCTAATGTTACCATTATCAATCGGATGCTGTTCACATGCCCCCGGCAACAGGCCTGCGGCACTATCTCGCTGCATAATGACAGTTGTTCTTCTTGCATTAACTGCTGAAGGATACGCCCAAAAAGACCTTTATTCGGAATACGAAGTAAAGGCGGCATTTCTCTATCAATTCATCTCGTTTGTGGAGTGGCCCTCCGACGCCTTCGAAGACGACACCTCCGACTTCGTTATTGGCATTTTGGGAGAAGACCCTTTTAACGGTATTCTTGACAATACTGTCAAGGGGAAGAAAGCGCACAACCGATCCATTGGCATCATACGTTCCCAGGACCCGGAAGCGTTGAAATCCTGCCAGATAGTATTTGTAAGTTCATCGGAACAAGCCAACAGCAAGCAGGTGATGGATACACTGAGCGGCGCCAGCATTTTGACCATTGGTGAATGGGACATGTTCACGCAAGAGGGCGGCATTATCCGATTCATGATACGGAAGAACAAGATAGCCTTTGAAATCAACAACGATCAGGCCCAGGAAGTGGGGTTGAAAATAAGTTCGCAGTTGCTGAATCTTGCCCAGGCAGGGGACGACAAGGAAGGAAGGAGTAGTTAGTTTTGCTTTCCACCTTCCGCCACATGTCCATACGGAACAAACTGCTGATTACTGTTGCCATCCCCTTGTGCATGGCACTGGGTGCTGCCGCTTGTTTCGTAGTTGCAGCAGACTACCTGCTATTTCGACAGAATCTGGTGAAAAACGTATCCGGCAATGCAAACGCCATTGCCATGAACTGTCGCGCCGCGCTGCTGTTTGACGACAGCGCCTCGGCTGCTGAAACTCTATCCGCCCTGTCTGCAATCAAACATATCAATTCAGCCAGCATCTATAAAGAACAAGGCGACCTCTTCGCCCAGTACCAGCAGGAAGATGTCCCCACACAGGCAATACCACACCAGACGACGCGTCCTGTCGGCACGAATTACGAAGGGGGCTTTCTGTTCGTAACACAGGAAATCATTCATGAGAATGAGACTATCGGCTACATCTGCCTGGTTTCTGATATGAGTGAGTTGTGGTTGCGGCTTCGGTTATATATTTTGGGCGGCATACCGGTATTACTTGCGGTAATGATTTTTGCGTTCTTTATGCAGATGCCGCTTCGCCGGTTGATTATGGATCCCTTGTCACAGTTAGGTGAAAGCACGCGCAAAGTTACCGAAATGAAGGACTATTCCATCCGCGCGGTCAAAACCGGCGACGACGAATTGGGCCGCCTGGTAGATCAATTTAATGAAATGCTGAAACAAATTGAATCACGAGACGTCGCCTTGCAGGAGGCGCGCGACCAACTTGAGGAGCGGGTTCGGGAACGCACGAGTGCGTTAGAAAATTCAACACAACAATTGCTTGAGGCCAACCAGTTTCTTGAAAAAGCCACGCGACACGCCAAAGAAATGGCAGCACAGGCAGAAGCGGCCAATATCGCCAAAGGCGAGTTTCTGGCAAATATGAGCCATGAAATCCGCACCCCCATGAACGGGGTCATTGGCATGGTGGGCCTGCTGCTCGACACACCACTTGCCCCCGAGCAGCAGCGATATGCAGAAGCCATACACGCCAGCGGTGAAGTGTTGCTGGGGTTAATCAACGATATACTTGATTTTTCCAAGATTGAGGCGGGGAAACTTAGCCTGGAGATTCTGGATTTCGATATGGAGATTCTTCTGGACGATTTTGTCGCCACCCTGGCACTGCGTGCACAGCAAAAAGGTCTTGAACTGGTTTACAGCATGGAACCGGCGGTGCCCACCTTGCTTCGGGGCGATCCCGGACGGCTCCGACAGATTTTACTCAATCTATGCACCAACAGCATCAAGTTTACCGAGAAGGGCGAGGTTGCAATCTTTGTAATGCCAGAAGAAGAAACGCCGGAAACCGTAGTACTTCGTTTTTCTGTGCGTGATACCGGCATTGGCATCCCGGAAGACAAGATTCCGCTCCTTTTCCAGAAATTCAGTCAGGTAGATGCCTCCATTACAAGACGATTTGGTGGCTCCGGCCTGGGATTGGCCATATCGAAACAGCTTGCCGAACTTATGGGTGGAGAAATTGGCGTCATAAGTGAAGCAGGCAAAGGGTCTGAATTCTGGTTTACCGTAACGCTTGAAAAGCAATCGGAAGCAGCAAGGAATAAATTTGTTCAGCCGATGGAGTTAAAGGGAATACGCGTTTTGATTGTGGACGATAATGCCACCAACCGGGAAATCCTTCATACGCGTTTTACCTTCTGGGGAATGGAAGTTGGCGAGGCCGAAAGCGGCAAAGAAGCCTTACAAAGGCTCCACCATGCCTTTGATACAGATTCGCCCTATCAGATTGCCATACTTGACATGCAGATGCCGGAGATGGATGGCGAAACCCTTGGCAGCGCTATTCGTGCCGATAAACGTATGGCTGACCTGCGTTTGGTGCTGTTGACTTCACTGGGCATCCGTGGCGACGCCAGACATTTTTCCGAGATTGGGTTTAATGCCTACTTGACAAAACCCTTCCGGCACAACGAATTAAAAACGGTGCTTTCCCATATCCTACTGGACAATACATCGGAATCGACTTCACCTTACACCATTGCCACCCGCCACACAGCCCGGGAAATCCATAACTGCTTTGCCCAGTGTAAAGCACGAATCCTGCTGGCGGAAGACAACATTACTAATCAACAGGTTGCCCTTGGCATTCTAAGAAAAATGGGACTTACCGCCGATGTAGCGGCTAACGGACTCGAAGTACTGGATGTCTTGAGTTCCATCCCCTATGATATTATCTTTATGGATGTGCAAATGCCCGAAATGGACGGTCTGGAAGCTACCCAACACATCCGGAACAGCAATAGTCCCATACGAACTATTCCCATTATTGCCATGACTGCCCACGCCATGGCCAGCGACCGCGACCAATGTCTGGAGGCGGGCATGAATGATTATGTTGCAAAACCTGTTTCCCCCGAGGCCCTCGCCGAAGCATTGGGAAAATGGCTGCCAGAAGATATGTTCGGCAGACTCGCTCAAAAAGACACACCTAATCCAGCAGATAATTCAGCCGGTGATGTTGATGATGCCACTTCATTACCCGTTTGGAACCGCGAGAATTTCCTCGCGAGAATCATGGGTGATGAAAATCTGGCTGAAACCTTAATTGAAGCCTTTCTTGATGATATCCCAACGCAAATCAGTCAGTTAAGTGAATATGTAGCTCGACAGGACTTTTCATCCGCCACTCGTTGCGCCCATACCATCAAAGGTGCCGCCGCAAATATGAGCGGTGAAAAAGTGCGGCAGATCGCATTGGAAATTGAAATAGCCGCGAAAGACGGAAATGCTGGCAACTTGAATATTTTATTATCTGAACTAGCGTTAGCCATGGAGACACTTTGCTTGGAACTGAAACGCTTTCCGTAATCTTTCCCTGCATAAAGATTTCTCTTTGATATGTACAAGAAATTCTATTGCGTAGCGTAGCCCACCGAATTATTGTTATAATGTGACTTCGTCGGGTGTTTGAACTCGACGGCACGCGGCTTTTGTTTTCAGGTAACAGAGAAGAAAGGGTTAGTTAGATGAAAGATATTTTTGCGATCGTATCGATTGTTGCATTGCTTCTGTCGGCGGGCATGTCTTTTGGCGAGGATGCCACCGAGGCTTCCTGTGAAAAAACGGAAGGGGAGGCCGCGCCTGTTCAGATGTTCGTTCCGCCTCCCCCCGAGGTTATGTTCAAACTGGCGAACGAATCCAATTATAAGCCTTTGCTCAAGGAAGATTTGTCTGATGCGGTCTTTGAAGAGGGCGGCTGGGTCCTTGAGGAAGGTGTATTGACCGCGACAGGCAAGGGCGATCTCTGGACAAAAGAGCGCTACGGTAATTTTATTCTGTCCCTCGAATTTAAGTGTGCCGAAGATACAAACAGTGGTGTGTTTATCCGATGCGGTGATATGGGAGACTGGCTTCATACCAGCATAGAGGCGCAGATTCTCCAGAACAACGACGACTACGAAAACGAGCGACACCATTGCGGCGGCATTTTTGATTGTCTTGCCCCCATGAAACAGATGGTGAAGGCGCCGGGCGAATGGAATAAGTATGTGATCATTGCCAGAGACAATCAACTCTGGGTATTTCTGAACAATGAACTAACCGCCTATATGGACCTGGACAAATGGACTGAACCGCACAAAAACCCGGATGGCACCAAGAACAAGTTTAAAAATGCCTACAAGGACATGCCTCGCGAAGGACATATTGGATTCCAGTATCACGGACATCCTATTGCTTTTCGCAATATCCGTGTGGAACCGCTTGATTGATAGCAGGCACCCGGTCGGTAAATTTTAACTCAACAGGGGCATACCTATATGCATACACAAACAAAATCCATATACCTGTGCGGGCCGATAATGGATGCCACCTCAGATGAGAGCAAGACTTGGCGACAGCGTGCCAAGGAACGGCTGGCGGGCAGATTTATTCTGTTGGATCCCATGCGGCGCGATTTCAGGGATCGTGAGATTGACAGTGCCAATGAAATTGTGGAGTTTGACCTGCAGGACATTCGCAATGCGGACATGCTGCTAGTGAATTATTCGAAGGCTTCCATCGGCACTTCTATGGAGGTATTCTATGCTGCCCACGATATGGGCAAATTTGTTATTGCCTTTTCCCCGTATGAATACCAGGACATGTCCCCGTGGATGGTGAGGTATTGCACCAAGATACTGCCCAGCCTGGACAATGCTCTGGAATATAGTGAGAAGCATTTTTAACAACGCTACAAACGTAAACTGTAGGGTTGGGGAAGCGCAGCGGAACCCACCAATCTTTATGCAGATAAAACCCCGGCGCACCTGGGAAGGTACGCCTACGAAGATACAAACCTTTGCATTAGGAGTATATCTATGAGTTGTTGTGAAAACCCCTTGGTTGTGGTACTGATGGGCAGTGAATCGGATTGGGAAACCATGCAGCGCACCCACAAGACGCTGGATGATTTTGGCGTACCTCATGTGTGCAGGGTATTGTCAGCACACCGTACTCCGGATTTGGTCGCGGCATTTGTAAAAGAAACAGAGGCCAAAGGCGCCGAAGTCTTTATTGCCGGCGCGGGCCTTGCCGCCGCGCTTCCCGGTGCTGTCGCCGCGCTGACCACCAAGCCGGTGTTGGGTGTGCCTATCCAGGCGGGCGCGTTGAATGGGCATGATGCGCTGCTGGCCATGGCGCAGATGCCTCCGGGTATTCCTGTGGGCGCGCTGGCCATTGGAACGCCCGGCGCGACCAATGCCGCGTTGCTGGCTGTGGCGATTCTTGCGAACAAGTATGATGAATACGCGGAGAAACTGAAAGCGTATCGTACTTCTCAGGCGGACAAGATTGCCGCAACCAAACTCCCTTGCGGATGCGAATAAGAAAGGAAATTACCATGTTTACAGCACCGACTGATGCACAAATAACACGCGCCTACGAAGACGCCAAAGAGATGTACGCCGCGTATGGCGTGGACACGGAAAAGGCGATGGCGCGTTTGGCTTCCATACCTATTTCATTGCATTGCTGGCAGGGCGATGATGTGGGTGGTTTCGAAAATGTGGACGCTGCCAGCGGTGGCGGCATTCAGGCCACCGGCAATTATCCGGGCAAAGCGTCCACGCCGGAACAACTGCGTAAGGACGCCGGACTGGCGCTGGACCTGATCCCGGGCAAGCACCGGTTTAACCTGCATGCCATGTACGCCGAGACCAATGGTGTCAAGGTGGATCGTGATGCTCTTGAACCGACGCATTTCGATAACTGGGTGGCGTGGGCGCAGGAGCGTGGCTTGGGTATTGACTTTAATCCCAGCTGCTTCGGCCATCCCAAGGCGGATGACGGTTTCACCTTGTCCCATTATGATGCAGGCATTCGTAAGTTTTGGATCGATCACTGCATTGTATCCAGAAAGATTGCCGAGAATATCGGGGAACGCCTTGGCAAGCCCTGTGTGACAAATTTGTGGATACCGGACGGGTATAAAGACATCCCCGTGGATCGCAACAAGTCCCGTGAACTGTTGCGGGAATCTCTGGACGCCGTGTTTGCCGAACGCAGCAACCCCGCCCATAATCTGGATGCCGTGGAAAGCAAACTGTTCGGCATCGGTTCGGAAAGTTGCGTCATTGGTTCTCATGAGTTCTACATGGGCTATGCACTCACCCGGAAACTTTTGCTCTGCCTGGATGCCGGACATTTTCATCCCACCGAGGTTATCTCAGACAAGATCAGTTCGGCATTGTTGTTCCTCGATGAGATGTTGCTTCACGTCAGCCGTGGTGTACGCTGGGACAGCGACCATGTCATCGTGTTGAGCGACGAAATCCGCGCCATTGCCGAAGAGATTATCCGGAACAACTACGAGAGCCGGGTGCATATCGGCCTGGACTTCTTTGACGCCAGTATCAACCGCATTGCCGCCTGGGTGATTGGCACGCGGGTTATGATCAAGGCGTTGCTGATTGCGCTGCTCGAACCGACGGACACGCTGCGCACGATGGAGCAGGAAATGAATTTTACGGCGCGCCTGGCGCTGTTGGAAGAACTCAAGACATTGCCCTTTGGTGCGGTATGGAATTACTACTGCGTCCAGCAGAATGTGCCCACAGCCGGGTCGTGGATGAACACCATCACCAGGTACGAAAAAGAAGTGCTGTCCAATCGGGGATAAGCGCAAAACACGAAGACCAACTAACCACAGAGAACGCAAAGATCACAAAAGAAGAATATTGTTTTGTGCGTTTTGTGCTTTGTGTGACTCTATGAAAG
>CAZBNU010000151.1:0-10115 GCA_964493075.1 uncultured Nitrospirales bacterium
GTCCGCGGTTCGAATCCGTGCGCCGCTACCAGTCATAATATTTTTTGAACGCCCGCAAACGTCAGCCTTGGTTGATGTTTGCGGGTTGTTTTTTTCGGGGGTTTCCCGTCAGAAAAGTTTCTTTTGTATCCTTCACTGGAAGTGTCATAAAATAGTACGCGTAGCAACATGTTCCGTTTTTTATTTGATAGCGAAAAGAGAGCAGCATCATGAAAATCAATCTGTTTTTTGTTTTGGGGGTACTTGTGTGTGGCGCTTGCGTCGCTGCCCAGGGCCAATCAAACAAAATTGCAGCGCCCATCTCCTATCAACCCGAAAATGATGCCCAGGTTTATGGAACTGCGGTTACATTTCAATGGTATATTTCGGATGGCGCACTGAATTACCAGATTCAAGTCTCGCATAATGAATTTTTTAATCAACTGGTCTTTGATGCGTGGGTGGGCAACACTCAATTTTATATGTGGCCATATTTGCAGCAAGACGGCCAATTATATTACTGGCGTATACGCGCCCGTGTTCTGAGAGATTTCTGGATATACGAAACCGACTGGTCTAATGCCAAATGGTTCTATAGTGGCGCTCCCCCTGAAGGCGAAGTTATTGAAGGCGAAGGAGAACTGGTAGAGGGAGAACCTGTGGAAGGCGAAGTAGAGGAAGGTGAGGGTGAAGGCGAATTGGTGGAAGGTGAGGGAGAGATTGTGGAGGGCGAAGGTGAAGAGATAGAAGGCGAGGGTGAGTTTGTGGAGGGTGAAGGCGAATTGGTGGAAGGCGAGGGTGAGCCTGTGGAGGGTGAAGGCGAATTGATGGAAGGCGAGGGTGAGCCTGTGGAGGGCGAGAATGAAGGGGAAATAGAACTGCTGGCGGTTCCCATTATCCGTTCTGCTCCTGAAACGGGCGCTGTGATAGAAAGCGAAGTCTCCGGTTATTATTTTCTGAAGGTGGAATGCTATCTGATAGAGGAAGGGGAAACCCTCCGGTTTCAGGTGGCCCACGATGATGCATTCACCAAACTGCTTTATAATCAGGGTGGTATTCCGGATATCCGCACGGGATACACCGTACTTGAACCCGGCACCTATTACTGGCGGATACGGCGGGAAAACGAATCTGGTGCCTATAGCGATTGGGTAGCGCGTTCCTTTACGCTGGTTTTTGTTGAGGAAGAAGATGAGGGAGAACCGGTGGAGGGCGAGGAAGAGCCGCCGCAGCGATTGACCCTCTTCATTTCTCCGGAAGCCGGGGGATCGGTCACCGCTTCGCCTGAGATGCCTGCAGAAGGATATGCACACGGAACCAGCGTTGTTTTAACCGCTGTTGCCAATGAGGGGTATTCTTTTAAGCGGTGGGACAGTACGGATTTCAGTGAACCGGTAACATTGCCCGTGCTTACCCTGGTAATGGACCATAAGGCACTGGTTTCCGCTGTTTTCGAGGCGTCGGAGGGCGGTATTTTCTCCTGCCTGAAATGCACACCCTCTGCGGAAGAACAGGATACACAGGAAAAATTCAAGGGTGTTCTCGGCGACTGGCTGCTTGTCGGGCTTTCCATTGCCGTCCTGATGGCCATGCGGCAGAGCGCAAGGTGATCCGCTGATTATGGAATCCGTTCAGCTTTGTAGCCCAGGCTTGCCACGGCATTCATCAAATCGTCCGGGTTGACGTCTTCACCGTTAATGGTTGCTTTTCCTGCATCCAGATCAACTTCTGCGTGGGATACCCCTTCCAGTTCATTCAATGCCGATTTCACAGCATTGGCGCAATGGCTGCAAGTCATGCCTGTAACGGCAAGATTGATTTGTTTTCCATCCGTCTCTTCCGTATTACTGCTGCCTTCCTTTCTCCATAAGCGATAAAAACGTTCGCCATACATGCTATGCAGCACAATGGCTGCAAGCAGTATCGCCCAGAAAAGGTTCATCAGCGCATTTTCCGGTTCATGGCTGTGGGCTGTGGTCATATCATGAACCAGGGGCATGTCTAATGCCTTGCTGAGGGCATCAAACAAAATCCCCGATACTATCGCACCGACAAATACGGTTGCGAGATAGACAAATGCCGTTGTCCTGCCCATGACCTTCCATACGGTGGCAATGGTAGCGGCGTTGGTGGCGGGACCGGCGATGAGAAAGGCAAGCGCTGCGCCGGGACTTGCGCCCAGGTGCATGAAACTCAGCGCAACGGGGATGGACGCCGTGGCGCATACATACAGGGGGATGCCCACCACAGTCATGATGATCATGGCGAGAATGCCGCCGCCGATATAGGGCGCCAACAGATCGGGCGGTGCCAATGCTGCTATAAGCCCTGCGAGAATCACGCCGATGATGAGGGGCTTTGCAATGTCACGGGGCAGCGTTACCAGACCGTAACGCAGCACTTCGCCAAGGCTGCGGGGAGCGCGCTCTTCATGGCAGCCATCGGAACAAGAATTTCCTTGAACCGGTTCAGCAAGCGTGTCTTTGTCGAAAAAGGAGGCGATGGCGCCGCCAATAATGCCGGTGATCAGCGCCACCACAGGTCGGAACACGCCCATCACCGGGCCCATCATGCCCCAGGTGGCGGCAATGGAATCCACGCCGGTCTGGGGCGTTGCCAGCAGAAACCCGGTCGCCGCGCCACGGCCTGCGCCTTGTCTGCGCATTGAAGCGGTGACAGCAATAACCCCGCAGGAACATAGCGGTAACGGCACGCCAAGGAGCACACTCTTGATTACCGGCATAACACCGCGTCCGCCTAGATGACGGCGCATCCACTCCGGCGACACCAGCACATGCAGCACGCCCGCCGCCAGAAAACCGAACAAAAGGTAGGGCGACATCTGTCCCGCTACGATTTGTATTTCATGAAGTATGTTTATAATAGTATTCATTCCGCTGTCTCTTCTGATCGTCTTTACCTGTTTAAGGCAACACTATTGTGCCGTGGTTTATTCATAAAACAAGATGCCGTATTTGCCTCATCCCCTGCCAAACGCTACAATGAAGCCATTCTGGAATGAACCATGAACCCTTTTCAATCGTATAAGGAAGACGAAGCTATCAGTGATGAACAGCTGATGGCGTGCAGCAGCAACGGAGACGATGCCGCCTTTGCGCTGCTGATGCGCCGCTATGAAAGTACGCTTTATGGTTACCTGTACCGGATGCTGCAGAACAGCGCCGACGCAGAGGATGTTTTTCAGGAAACATTCCTGCAGGTGTACCGAAACCGGCACCGGTTTCGTGCGGATGGTCGATTCAAACCGTGGGCCTACCGTATTGCCGCCAATCTTGCAAAGGACCGGCTGCGGGTACGCAAAAGGCGCGGCGAACAACCGCTGGATACGCTGGCCCATGATGCTGCAGCAACCGCTGCCGCGCCTGATGATGCCGCAGGCGCGTCGGAAACGGCGCAGCGTTTGGAACAGGCGCTGGCGCAACTACCCGCGAAGCAACGGTCGGTGTTTATCATGGCCCGTTATGAGGGTCTGCCCTACGGGGATATTGCCCGTGTTTTGCGTATCCCCACGGGCACGGTTAAATCGCGCATGAACAAGGCGGCACAGTTTCTGCTGCACTGCCTGGAACAGGATGGCTCCTGATGAAGATACTTACCTGCACAGAAACAAGGACGCGGCTGGATGCCTATCTGCTGGAAACGCTGTCTGAAAAAGAGCAGCGGCAGGTGGCGGCCCATCTTGCGTCCTGTCCGCAGTGCCGCGCAGCATTGGAACAGGAACAGGCGCGTATCGCCCACCTTGATAATACAGTGCCGATTGCGCCACCAGAAGGGATGGCGCAGCGTGCCTTTGCGCGTATTGTGGAGGAAGCGGCGGCACAGGATGCTGCATCAGCATCCCACAGGTTCCGTTTTTTGCCTGCGTATTCCTTTGCCGTGCTGGTACTTGTGTGCATCGCATTGCTGCCCGTGCTGGATGCAATAAAGAGCATCGCTTCGCGCCAATTGGTCGAGGACAACCTCAAACAACTGGCGCAGGTGTATAAACTTTATGCCAGCGAAAGTCCCGGTGAAAAATATCCGCCTGTCGCCGAATACGAAGGCGTGTGGGTGCCAGACCTGCGGGTACTGTGGCCGAAATTCATCAACGCCGACAACGCCCATCTGTTGCTGGAAGCTGGCGCTTCCAGTGAAACGGCCAAGTCGTTGAAAAAAGCCCTCGATCAGAATTCGCCAGATTTGGAACAGGCCATGCGGATCATGGCAACAGGCTATGTGTATCACGGATGGGCGTTTCAGACCGCGGAAGAAATGGAAAACATCCGGCGCTTCATTATCGCCCGGGGCAATGTGCATGACGATATCCCCGACGGCAAGGAACGCTTATACCGGTTGCGTGAAGGGGTGGAACGTTTCATGATCACCGACATTAACAACCCCGGCGCATCGGCCATGGCGCAGTCCATCCTGCCTATCATGGTTGCCCGTCCGCAATCCGGCAGCACCCGGCTCTCCCGCTGGTGGTGGCGTATCGCGGAAAGCCTGTTTAGCATATCCCCACCGTGTTTCGTGCCCACCCTCTACATGGACGGTCATGTGGAATTCATCCCCCTGGAAGACGCACCCGATAATGTGAAATCTATGGTCGATCTACTCCCGTTAAGGTAATTGGACCGATTGGTCGGATTGTTGTCACCGAGTTGGGGGGAACCGTTTCTAGTATTTACTGCTTTTTTGCAAGATAAAAAATGAACCTTTCCGCTCTCCCATTCGTATAAGCGTAGATAAACGCTTTGAACAACGCATGAACAAAACGGAAAGGGTTATGTGATGACAATAAAAAGATGCGGTATGATTTGCCTGGCGCTGCTGGTGCTGTTGCCGGTTCTGGTTGAGGCGGCGGATGTGCACACACGGGGAATTCCTGATCTGCCTTCAGCGGATATGCGCCTGTCCTGGGAGGACTTTCGGCAATTGCTGGAATTGTCCCTGGAACTGGAACGGGAACGGGAGCGAATGGCAAAGGATCAGTCGTTGCAGGAGATCGAAGAAGAACTGCCTGCAGAAACGCCGTGGGCAATTGTGAAGGCAGTGTATGATGCTGACGCCACCCACGGGGATACCGTTCTGATCCAGGCCCGTCTGGGCCTCTATGTGTGGGAGAAGGGTTGGGTGCAGATTCCCCTGTTCGGGATTGATGTGGGACTGGAATCCGTGCTGCTGAATGAAAAGCAGGTGCCTGTGGTACTGAAAGATAATCGCCATGTTCTGCCGATAAACGAAACCGGGGAACACCTTGTTGAAGTGGTGTTTTCCGTGCGCGCACCGCTAAAGGACGGGGTGGCGCAACTGACCTTTGATGGCCCTGAGGCCACCCAGTCCCACATGAAATTACACCTGCCTGCATCTGATGCACAAGTAACAGCGTCGGATGCCACCCGCATTACCCAAACACCGCAGGAAGATACCCTCGACGCGGAACTGGTGTTCCGTCGCGGCCTTCGTATTAACGTGCAATGGACCATTCCCGCAGCGCTGCCGCCTCCCGTGGAACCGGAACCGGATACGCCGCCTGTCCCTGTTGAGCCGCCCCGTTTTACCGTGGCGGCTTCCACGCTGGCAAAGATTACCGAGACCCATGTCGCCTGCGAGACACAACTGCAAATTGGTCTGCTCCGGGGCGCTCTGGATGGTTTTGAAATTGTTATGCCCGCCGGCGTGCAGCTATTGAAGGTGGAGGGAAAAGGCGCTTCCTGGCGTGCTGAAACAGAAAACACGGATCAACGTGTTGTGGTGGCATTGAACCATGAGGTAGGGGATCATTATGACCTGTCCCTTTTCTACGAAGCGATTATCGCCCCCGGTACGGCGACGCTGGCACTTCCACGACTGCAGATCGTGAATGCGGCACGGCACACCGGATTTGTGGCGGTTATCACCCAGGGCAATGTGGAAGTAAATCTGCATGAGGAAATGGAGGGGTTGCGCCGCATAGACGCTTCGGATTTGCCTGCTGCGCTGACAGAACGGGCGGACCGGCCTGTACTGCACGCCTTCCATTATGCGGATGAGGGCCACCTGCTCGTACTCAGTTACCGGCGCATGCAGGATGTGGCGGTGCGTGTTGCGGGCATAGATCGCGCGCTGGTGCGGTCAGTGATCACCGAGGAAGGACTGGTGATTACCCACGCGAAGTATCTGGTGCGCAACAACCTGAAGCAGTTCCTGGAAGTGGATATCGGTGCGGATGCCGAAGTCTGGACGGCGCAGGTGAACAACAAGCCGGTGCGGCCAGCACGTAATATGGACGATGCAAAGGGAGAAGCAAATTCCAACAACACGGTTTTGCTTCCACTCATCAAATCCCAGGAGGGCGATGTGGATCGTGGTGCGTTTCCCGTGGAGATTATCTACATGCAGCGCCGCGAACCCCTGCAGCCGGGAAGCAACATTCTGCCCCTGAACGCGCCCACAACAGACCTGCTCGTGAATCTCATTGAGTGGGAGGTGCTGACGCCGGAGCCATACCGTGTTCTGAATGCGGAAAGTGATCTCCGCCAGGTCGTCCAGTCCATGCCCTGGTTCGAAAACCTTGCCCGCACCTATGAAGGCAACTACTCTGTGATAGGCAACCGCATTCGGATCGGCGAAGGTGAAAAAACACATTTTGCCACGTTGTACCGGCTCCGCCACGGGGTGGAACGATTCATGATCACCGACATCAACAATCCCGGCGCTTCTGCACAGGCCTCATCGGTTGCCAATTATGACGGCAGGAAACGGGACGCGCTGCCGGACCTGTCCCTGCCACCCACCGCCGCTGCCACAGTTGCAGGCGCGTTGCCTGTGCCTTTTACCATGCCGGAAACAGGCCGCCCGATCCATTTCGAGCGTGTGGTGCTGCCCCAGAAGACACCAGTTGCCCTTACCCTGGAACTCGAGATGATTCCCCATCGCGCGGCGTGGCTGCTGGTTCTCGCGGGTGGTGCGCTGGTGTGGGGAGTGGTGTTGAGCGCACTGGTGAGCGCCTTTTACAAGGGACAGGCACGTCGCTACGTTTACCTGCTGCTTACCCTGTTGTCGTGTGCCGCCTTGTGCATAGGCGTATTGCTTCTTGATGCCGCCGTACAACCCTTGCTCCGCAACGTAATTGTTGCGGCCGGACTTGGATTCGCCGTACCGCTTCTGCCCTGGGCAGTCACCCGTATTACCGGAGGACAGCGTCATGATTAAAAAACTAACCTGGTGGGAACTGGCTATTTGTTTGGGAGTTGTCGTGTGTGTTGCCTTGCTGGTTCTGCCTGTATTGTCACGAACGAATCGGCAGCGACATTTGAACTCGTGCCAATACAATCTTATGCAAATGGGAATGGCGTTCAAGATGTACGCCAATGAGTCGCCCAAGGAAATGTATCCGCCGCGCAGTCCCATACCCGGTAACTGGACTGTGGATGCAACCTGTTTGTACCCGGACTATCTGCACGACCTGCGCCTACTGGTCTGTCCGGGGAGTCCATTGGCAACGCCCGATACTTTTACACTGCGAAAAAACTTCGAACATCCCGGCGCTGCCGTGGGGCAACCCCATCCCGACTGTGTTTCCTCCCGGTTCTATATCTACCTTGGGCATATTATCCCCCATGAAAAGGTGGCGCTCGCCCTGTACGAGGCTGCCCAAGAGACGCCCCCGGAACTGCTGACTAATCTGGATGTGGAGGTGAAAGTGCTGGGGCACAACAGTCTGCGTGACAAAATGAGTGGATCACCCATCATGTGGGACCGTATTCCGGAGGCGGAGGATACCTTTCCGCATGGTACGCCGGGCATCAATGTGCTGCACATGGACGGAAGCGTGGTGTTTGTGGAATACAACGCCTACAATACACCGAACAATTTTCCCGCCACCTATATCTGTGCCGAAACCTTCTGCCGGGACGTTCCCCGGTTATCTGTGGACTGTTATTAACCCAGGATGAGTACACACACGGCGTAAGGGGTTTGTGAGCGGTATGCCGCTTGTGGCATAGTAAATGGTGTTGAAAAAGGGTACGGGCTGGTATTCATCTGATAGCGGCTTCCTTTTTATTTTCCACCTACAAACACAACGCCGGAGATAAACATCCATGACACAGGAACGCAAAACCATCCATGTCGTATCGAATTCGCATTGGGACCGTGAGTGGGGCTATCCCTTTGAGGAAACACGGCTGCTGCTGCTGAAATTTATGGATGAACTGCTGGAGTTGCTGGAGAATGATCCGGAATTCCATTCCTTCACCATGGACTCGCAGACCTTGTGCGTGGAGGATTATCTGGAATTGCGTCCGGAGAAGCGGGGGCTTATTGAGAAGCATGTCAAGAATGGCAGGCTGCTGGTGGGACCGTGGTATTCGCTGCCTGAGGAATACATCTGCAATGGCGAATCGCTGGTGCGTAATCTGCTGGTGGGCCATCGCAGCGCCCAGGCGCTGGGCAAGGTGACCAAGAGCGGGTACACGCCCTTCAGTTACGGGCAGACCTCGCAGATTCCCCAGATTTACCAGGGCTTCGACATTGACACCATTATCTTCTATCGCGGCATCAACACGCCGAAATGCGAGTATATCCTCGAAGGCCCCGACGGTTCCCGGCTTCGGGGTTCGCGGTTCGGGTGCATGAGCCGGTTCAGTTATTACGTCTACATTTACCGGGTACTGCGTTACGGTTCGGATGACGTGTTCCTCCGCTACGATTGGGATCGCGGCGCGGCGCCGTTCCGGTTGATTGACGACCAACGCGCCCGGGATCATTATTACATTCTGGACGACAAGAAGAAGCAGTGGAACGATGCGCCCATCCGCGAGCAGTTATTAAAGCTGGTGAAGGACGAGTCGGAACATTTCAGCACCAGCCAGATTGTGTGCATGCAGGGCTTCGACTCATCCAATCCCGATCCGGAAGAAACGCGCATCATGAAACTTTGTCAGGAGTTGCTGCCGGAACATGACATCAAATTCTCGGACCTTGAGGCCTATATGAAGGCGATGAGCGCGAAGGTGAAGGATCCGGTGGTGTTGCGCGGCGAATGGCGCGACCCCGGTTCCACGGGCAGCTGGACCCACCTGTTCGGCGATGTCATCAGCGCACGTCCCCGGCTGAAACAGCACAACCATCGCGCAGAGGTGAACCTGCAGCGCCGCGCCGAACCGTGGGCTGCCGTGGCGTCCCTCGTGGGCGGCGAATATATCAAGCCCGCCTTCGATCGCGCCTGGCGTTTCCTGCTGCAGAACCATCCCCATGACACCATCACGGGCGGCGGCATTGACCAGATGGAGAAAGACTCCATTTTCCGCTTCGACCAGATTAACATTATCGCGGAAGGGCTCAGCCGCCGCGCATTGGAAGCGATCCAGATTCAGGTGGACAACAGCGATCTGGACGCGAAGGACACGGCCATCACCGTGTTCAACCCTTGCCCATTCCCGCGCAAGGCGGTCATTTCCTGTCTGGTGGACATGCCGGACAAGATGGGTTATGACGCCTTTGCGCTGCAGACGCCCGACGGCAAGACCCTGCGCGCACAGCAGCAGGAGAAGTTCCCCATGGGTGTGCTGGTGCGCAACCTGCAGGACATCTCCGTGGAATTGCGCACGCAGCGCGTTCGCTGCCATGTGGAAACGGAAGCAATTCCGGCATACGGCTACAGCACCTACCATGTGGTGCGCACGCCCCGGTTCGCTTTTCTGCCGGGTACTCTGGCGCCGGAAACGAATGTCCTCGAAAACGAGCATTTGCGCGTGGTGTTCAACAGCAACGGCACGCTGGACATGACCCACAAGGAAACGGACCATACCTTCACCGGTTTGCATTACCTGGAAGACAGCGGGGAGGCCGGACATTCCTGGATTCATCAGCCGCCGGAGCGGGACGAGATTATCACGTCCCACGGTGCGCCCTGTTCTATTGCGCTGGAAGAATCCGGGCCGCTCTTTGCCAAAATGCGCGTGGATTATCGTATGCAGATTCCGGTCAGTGTGGAAGACGAACCTTATGTGGACTTCCGTGAAGGCGACATCACCAATACGGGCCGCACCAAGGAGCGGCGTGAAATGGTGGTCACCAGTTGGTTCACGTTGCGCGCAGGTTCGAAGCGTCTTGATGTGAAAACCGCCTTTACCAACACCTGCAAACATCAC
>CAZBNU010000152.1:0-10062 GCA_964493075.1 uncultured Nitrospirales bacterium
AGCCGCCGCCTGAACAACTCACGACATCACTTTGCCCTGATGCTCCATTCTGGAGCGCCACATTTTTCCTTTACAGGCGGCGATAATAGTATACTTACCGTAATATGAGGTTGGCAGAACCGCCTGATTGGAGAAGTAAATATCCTGTGACAGAAGAATCATTCACACTTGTAGATAATAACGATAGCTGGATGTCATGTCTGAATGCGTTGAAACAGACACAACGCATTGCGGTGGATATTGAAGCAAACAGCCTCTATGCATACCGCGAAAAAATTTGCCTCATCCAGATTTCAACAGATTCCCATGACTATATCGTTGACCCTTTGGCGGCGTTTTCCCTTGAAGAACTGGGTAAACTGCTGGCAAATCCCGCTGTGGAAAAAGTTTTTCATGCAGCCGATTATGACTTGTCCTTGTTGAAGGGATTGCATGGCTGGGAGGTCAATAATCTGTTTGATACCATGTGGGCAGGCAGAATCCTGGGTTTTTCGCAGATGGGGCTTGCCTGGTTTCTGGAAACCCATTATGGCATCGCATTGAGTAAAAAGTGCCAGAAGGCGGACTGGGCTCACCGGCCATTGTCCCGGGAGAAACTGGAATACGCCCGTAATGACACCCACTATCTGTTACGCCTGCGTGACGATTTGGCGCAACAGCTACGCGAAGCAGGTATGGAAGAAGAAGCCCGGGAAATTTTTGAGGACCAATGTCGTATTGAAGGCACCCATCGTGTTTTCAATCCCGATGACTTCTGGCGTCTCAAGGGAGTGCGCACAATGACACCCCGCGCACAGGCCATATTGAAGGCGCTTTTTGTGTTTCGCGACAAAGAGGCGGCCCGTCGCGATGTGCCGCCCTTTAAGGTGTTTAACAACCAGATACTGATCGCGCTGGCGCAGCATGCCGCCCAGTGCGCGGACAAACCGCATCAGGATATTGATTCGGTTCAGGGCATGCCAGCAAGGATACTCGAACGCATGAAGCCGCAACTACTGAAGGTTATCAAGGCGGGTCTTCGCGCACCCCTGCCCAAATACCCCGTGCGTCAGTCCATTGCTGCACCAGGATACTGGAAGCGTCATGAATCGTTGATGACATGGCGCAAAGAAATGGCACGGGAACGAGGCGTGGAGTCGGATGTGATTCTGGGCCGCAGAGCCGTGGAAGAAATCGCCCAAAAAGGCCCGGGCAGCCTCAGCGAATTGGCAGCCATAACATCGCTGGGCCCCTGGCGCAGAAAACAATATGGCGAGTCCATTTTGCGCGTCTTGGAATAGGAGCCTATTTGCCAGACGAGCAGTGGAAAACTGAAGGACATAGTCCGGGATATGAATAAAGGATGACCGGTGATCTGAAAAATAAGAACGAAGGGCCGCGCAGCCGTATGACAGTGGTGGTGGGTGTGGAATGGACGATGTTAATGTTGCGCTATGTGCTTTATGTGTTTATGGCGGCTTTCACTGTTACTTCCGATGTGTCTGACTTATCACGCATTCTTCTGATTGCAGGCGGATCAGCGCTGGCCCATAATATTTTTGCCCATGCCGTGCTGTATCTGCGCGCCTATTACTTGTTTGTGTCGCCCATTAATTATTTTATTTATCTGGGGCGTTTTTGTCTGTTGATTGCTGTTACTGGCGGCGCGGCAAGCCCCTTTTCGCCCTTTCTTTTGTTTCTTCTGATTGCGTACCACGTTTATATCCCGAGCGGCATGAATTCCTTCCGGGCCACTTTTGTGGTGTGCGCCTTTTATGCCTTCACCGTGTTGCTTGTGTGGGCCATTGCTGGCATGGACTGGATGTATCTGCCGCTGTACCTGAATCTTGGCTATATTGCCTTTTGCGGCTGGCTCATGTATATGATGACCCGGGTCGTTATCCAGCTAAATCATGAAGCGCTTCGACAGTCCGTTGCGCTGCAATCCTCAGAGTCTACCTTGCGCGCCATACTGGACCATGCCGCCCATCCCATATTGGTATTTGATGAACACAATACGATTACGGATTTAAATGATAGCGCGGCAGCCTTTCTGGGGGCACCCAGGGAACGCCTGATCAGAAAAAGCTTTCAGTCCTATATTTTTGATGACGGCTCGCTTCATGACAGCCTGGAGGAATTGCAGGAATCGGGGGTACTGGACCGGGAAATGCTGTTAATTCCTCACGACCGCGGCGAACGCAATGTGGAGATGCACATTCATTCCTTTCTAAAGGACAGCCGCCGTTTTTATGTGGTGCTTTTCCATGATATTACTGAACAGCGGGAACTCGAAGAAACCAGCCAGATGGCCAAGGCCCGGCTCGAAGAGGCCAACCGGGAATTGCAGCATGTTGTGGCGTTGCGCGTGGAGTTCTATGCCAATGTGGCCAACCGGCTTCGATCGCCCCTGTCTTCCATGCTTGGCTTTACCGAGATGCTTCTGGAAGAGCAACTGGGGGAACTCAACGATGAACAGCGCCGTGCCCTGCATAGCTGCCGCCGCAGCATTACGCGCATCTTTGATCTGATTGAGGATGCGTTTGCGCCGGATGCGTTCGCAAAAATCAGGGAGGCTACCGGGAAAACCGTAGTGGGTCGGGATGAATCAGACACGCATTGAGTCGGCATGTTCGGTGCTCCAGTAGGCGAGGTCAACAAACCGCTTCCAGGAATGCAACTCCTCTTTGGGCAGAGGAGATTCAAAACGCGGCAGCCAGCGGGGCGCCACCGGCTTCTTTATCAAAGGCATTTGTGCTTCTTCGGGGGTGCGGTCCCGCTTCTTAAGGTTGCACGCCGTACAGGCCAGTACCAGGTTTTCCCAGGTGTCCTGCCCGCCCCGCGACCGTGGGATAATATGGTCAATGCTGAGTTCAGAACGGGTGAACCGTTCCCCACAATATTGGCAGACATTTTTGTCTCGTGCGAAGATATTGCGGCGGGATAACCGGACATCGGGCGTGTGGAATCCGTTAAAGGCGTTGAGTACGATGACTTCAGGCAGACGTATCCTATCCGACGGCGTATACACAAACCGCCGGGCGGAGACACCATTGGAGCCGCGGGAAAACTCCAGCCATGCATCAAAGTCATACAGCGCATAGTCTTTCGGATGCACAACCCGCGCATGACCCTGAAACAACAACGTCAGGGCCCGTTTCGCGGGTGCGACATTCACCGCGACCCATGATCTGTTCAGCACCAGTACGTATGCGTTAATCATAGCCCGACCACTTTCCCAAAATGGCGGAAAAAATTTACAGTAGTATATAGGCTTTTGCTGTCCGTCGCAAAAAAATTACAGATGCTGGCCGCGGTGGGCGAAACCTGCGTTAGAGTTTTTATTTCACCAATACAGGCGCGTAGGCCGTAAGCGTATAGGGTGCGCCGTTTATTTCGGCGTTCACATCACTGTCGGTTTCAATGGCGGTGATGCGGCCCTTGTCGTGCTGCACCATGAAACCGCAGGGCTGTGACAACACCACTTCCGGAATATCGTCGCCGTTGAGGTCTATACGATCGCCGTAACCGCCTGCGGCGGTGCAGCCAGTATATAAAGTCCCTTCCACTTTTCCCAATACCGAAGAAAACCCTTGTTCAGTCAGCGTAAATGAATCCCGCACTTCCTGTGCTGTCGGTTCGTCGGCGTTGCGCGGGTAGACGAAGGTATGCACCACATCACCCTTCGGGTTGACCTGACGCAGCGGCAACAGGTAGCCGTAAGAACTCAGAATGGCGTCTCCTGTTTTTTCGATCACACTGCCTTCGTCCAGGGCAATGAAGTTTTGTTCGTCCCCGTTGACAAGGCCCGCCGGATACGAGGTGGAGGCGATCGTGTCGGTAATGGTCACGTTGAGATCACGTCCGTCATTTTGCAGCAGGGGCAATCCCATCCCGAATTGTCCCGAGTCTGCGGTGCACAACACAGACAACACGCCGTCGGGGGTGATGGTCAGTTCTTGATAGAACGAGGGACCGCCGGCACCAGTCTCCTGATGGTAGATGACTGTGCAGCGCACCAGCAGCGGATGGACAAAAGCCACGTCAAGGGTAGCGCCATAGTTGGCGGCATTTTCGGCAAGATGCGTCCACCGCAACCGTTCCCGCCAGGTGGGACCGAAGGTAATGCCCCCACGTTCTTCACGACTATAAATCCCATCAGAAGGGCCGAGGCGACTGTCCCAGCCGGTGCGTGAAAGGCGTGAGATACCGAGGGGTGTCCAGTAGGTACCGTACTTGGGGACGGTGTCTCCGTGTAAGTTGATGAACACCTGCATCCCGCCCGCATTGGCCACGGCGCTGGCGAAGGCCGGGTCTGTGGTCATGGCGTAGCCGCCGATTGTTGCGGGAGGCGGCGCTTCCGTGATGTTGCTTTGCCGTGTCAACCACGCCTCGGCAAGATGGTACATGGTCGCGCCGGTGTAGTTCGTCCAGTTGCTGGCAGGCTGATAGCCCACCCGTTGGTCGATAGGGAAGTGGTTTTTGGTGATGGAGTAGGTTCCCACGAACGGCGCATCCGTTCGTTGCCAGCGCTGGATGCTCTGAAACCCAAGCATGGCGGCGTGGCGATATTGTCCTGCACGGTCAGCATGTCCCGCTGCCGCTTCCCGTTCCGCCATGACCTCAAACAGTAACTGGTAAAGCACATCGTTAAACACATGATCATCCGTGCGGCCATTGGGTGGACATTGTCCTGTAGGGTCCTGTAGCAGTAAGGAGGCCGCCGTGCCCCGTTCCACATGCTGGCGCATTGCTTCGGCTGAAGGGCCGTCATAGCCTGCATGAACCAGTCCCATCAGGTTGCCCCGCCCCACCGCTTCCACGGCATGGGATTGAGGCGAACTGCTCCAGTCCTGGTACAGGCGCCACTTGTCCAGAGCAATGCGCACACGCTGGGTGCGATTCAGCCAGGCATCTTCAATGAAATCATACGCCTCCTTTTTGTCCGCCAGCCCTGCCTTTACGCGCAGCCACTCGCCAGACATGGCATAGGTGCGCCAGTTATTGGTCTTGCTGTCCAAGCCTTCAATGATCTTCAGCAACGGCGTTTGAAGCCGTTCCCGCCACAGGGATATCGTTGCTTCCGGGACATGCCCTTCGTAAAATTCCAATGCATGGGCCAGCGAACCCAGAAAGAATTCGCCATGCTGATCCGGGATACGCCTGTTGCCCTGTTCCACACACCGGGTGGCATGGTCCATGGCGTCAATGCCCTTTTCCAACAAGTCATCCGCACGTCCCGCATGAACCAGTACCCCGACGGTAAAAGCGAAATAAGGCGTAGAATACTGATGCTCCCGATTTAAGAAGGGATCAATGATCGCGCCGTCATCATCCTGGTATTGCGCAATGTGGCGGCACATCGGCTCCACCACATCCAGGTAGGTGTCGCGTTCGATGTTCAACGGCTGCCACGGCCGTGCCGTCAGGTGGTATTGCGGCAGGGGTGGTTCTTCTGCAGCGACGGTAACGGTTATGGCAAGCAAAAGTAGTAGCGTGTATTTCATGTTACTTTCCTATTGGACGGATCGGTTGGATTGGTCAAATCAGCCTGATACATCTGATTCTTTTCACCTACTTCCTTTAACCTTACAAAAGTACCCAATTATCGAATTGAAAATCAGTCGTTACTTTCTTCTTTCAAATCCCTCTGGCACATCAAAACTTCCCGATTTCATTGCATCATAGCAGTAAGATATGTCCTTGGAATCCCCAAATTTTCTGTATACAGGCGCATCTTCCGGACAGCGTTGACTAATATCTGTAACATAGGTTATCCGTATTTCTCCTGTTTCATCAGCGCGATAAACAGGGATGGTGAAAATGTAGTTGTAGGGCCAAATTGGAATGAATGAGTTGGGCGCAAGATGTAGTGTAAATGCATCCAGATTTCCTGAAAATTCAACTTCTACAGACACGTTTAGCAAAGGGGTGCTTACAATAAGCGGATCAAACCGTGTTTTGCCGGTTTCTTCCTTTTGCAATTCTCCATAAGCCAGTTCATAGCATAAAAAAGGGTAAATGACCTTAACTGTGTATGGTGTTCTAAGCCTATAGAGTATTCCCCTCTGAAAAGCAGCTACCGAAAAACTGCACAGTATTACAGTAGAAATAATCAAAAGAACAGAAACAATAAATAGTCGTCTTGGTTGTGCGGATTCCAAGTATTCTGGAGGATTAGGACGCCTGGCAGATAAGCCCCATTTAATCATTCTCACTGCACGCGCCAAGGCATAAACGCTGAAACAGATGATTATCAGCATCATGATTGATATGTCAACCAATGAAAAGTATAGGACAAGGGCCATAAATATTCCGAGGGAAATTGCGGAAAGAATCTTTTTCCTGGTCTCAAGAATTTTATAGCCACCACCGACTGCTGTCAGGCAAGTGATGCTTACAAGAAATAATATTTCTGAAAGCATTAGCGAATTGACAATAAAGGGCTCTGTATGGAAACTTGCCATAGTAGGCATAGCAAAAAGTAAGATGAACAGTAACAGGAATAACGTGCGAGTCTTTTTCATCACAGCATCTCCTCTGTAAAACTATTTTACATTATCACCTGCTTTATGGCGCACCTTGGAAGGTACGCCTACTTTTTTGCTCACGGCTTCTCGCCTTCGAGGTGGCGGCGGTATAAGTCAAAGAAGGTGTAGGGATCACAGAACTCCCAGTTGCGTTCCGGGTACTGTTCGTTGAGTGTGGCTATCATGTTTTTCAAGGTGGTCGGGGTTTGTAGTATCCAGCGGTATACGAGGAATTGGGGCTTGTCGGGTTTGGCGAAAAATGCCATTTGTGCTGCGCCTTTTTTCAGGTTGTTGCCGTCGGGGTAGATATCCGAGTTATGCCGGATAAAGGGTGTGCCGTTCACCAATGGTTTCTCAAAACCCAGTTGCATGCCGACGCCTTTGGGCGAAAACTTCGTGTAGGCTTCCTGGATACGCAGGGGCATGTCGCCGTGGAAACCATTGATGACGAACCCGGTAATGTCATAGTCGAATTTTTTGTAGTAGCGCTTGTTATGTTCCACCCACAAATCGAGAGCGTCGGGCAGACCGCTGCCGAGCCGGTCGCCAATGAGCAGGTTCGGATTCAGGTAACCTGCACCCGAATCCCCGGCAATGAACCAGTCGTTGGGCGAGGCGGTTTCGTAAATCAGGTCGAAGACGTAAGGCACGCGATCGGACAGGTTCGGGTTAAACGCCCAGGCAATGGGGATGTCCCCACGCGCCGGGTCGTCCCAGACACGCGGGATGTTGCGGGACAGCCATGCGGAGGAATCGTAGTCGCCCATATATACCAGCACATAGGTCTTGTCTTCCAGCGGCTGGGTTGCAGGACGCTCGTGCTGTTTGTAGGCGTCCTTCATGGGATAATGTTGGTACGCCGAAGCGTTGGTGAGACATGCCAGCCCCAGGGCATCGGCATCAAGAATGGCGTTGTAGGCACCGAACACCGCAATGTATTGCCACTCGGTAGGCACCGGTTCGTGGCTGCCGCCCGCCGGGCCGTGATTGGTGTACTTCAAATCCCAGGACACGAACCCGCCAATGGTAGTGAACGCCTCTCCTTTGTTCTGTTTGTATTGCGCTTCGAGAAGTTTCACCAGCGTTTCATGGTCTGTGCCCAGCGGTTGCTCCGGGTCATCCACCGGCTTCTCGTCGTTCCAAACCAACAGGTCCATGAAAAAGGCACGGTTCGCAATATAATAATCATGGTTGGCTACCTTGGTATTGGGCAGGTCCCTGTAGTGAAATCCGGGCTCGCCGGGACGCTGGCTGTACCCGTCAATGTAGAACGCCATCAACGCCGGATTGCATTTCCCCTTGTCGAGGTATTCCCGTTTCGCCCAGAGATAGGCGTCGCATTTCGCGCTGCCCGATTCGCTGCCGTCAAACTTGCCCACCAGCGACTTTTTAACGTCAATCTCAATACCTTCTTTTTTCAGGTATTCCAGCAACGGGCTATCCGAACGGAGGGGCAACAAATTTTCCACCCCAGCAATGGTGTCCGCTACATTGGCGGTGGCAGGTACCGCAGGATCCCATACGACCCAGCCGTTCAGATCCTCCTTGAATGTTTCGAGCACTACCGCTAGGGAATTTTCTTCTTTGACAGCGCCCATTTCCGGCCACCGGGCGCTTATCTTCTCCAGCCAGTAGTCGTCCATGTTCACCGGGCCGGACGCGCCTTCTCCTTGCAGAAAACGGATGAGCAGACGCGGCGCATCCCGGTTCACAATACCCTGCAGCGCCGCCGTTAGTTTTAGCGCGTCATAGTGCAGCACCGTATCCTGCGGCTGGGCGGCAATCCACCCGGCGAGATCAAAATACACCACCTCTTTCTCCGCGGCAGCAGCATTCGTCATGGCAAAAACAATGCAGGGGATCGTAAGGAGGTAAGGTTTCATGGCAAATTCCCTTTTTCGGTTGTCGCATTTCGTGATTATAGGGTACAATACACTGGTGCAGGGACGTGTGACGGTCAAACCTACCGTATCCCTGCATCCTGATGTACTTGGACTACTACGGTTATGATACGGTTTGAACAACAGTTAAGACAACAACAAAAGCAGATTCTCGCGCCGCAGATGCAGCAGTCGCTGCAGATGCTGCAGATGAACAGCATCGAACTCGACCAGTTTGTGGAGGAGACGCTTGAAATAAACCCCTTTCTCGACCGGGTGAGCACCCGCGAGACAGCGTTGTCTGAAATGCCGCCCGAGCCTTCCTCCAACAACGAAGGCAGCGACGAGCAGCTGGAGCGGGACTATGAACAGGCGGTGCTGGGCAGATCAGGCGACATGGAAACCGATTCGGATTGGCGCCGCCGGGAAGGCACGGATTTCTCGCGGAACGCCGATTCTGATGACGCCTACCGCTATTACCAGGATTCCATTACCCAGGGCGAGTCGTTGCGTGCCCACCTCCTTGACCAGATGCGCATTACTGCCGCCACCCCCGAAGAGTATCAGATTGGCGAGCGCATCATCATCGGCGACATGGACGGCAACGGCTATTTCACGGGGGATACGGCGGAGATTGCCCAGGAACTCGACGTGCCCGAAGCGTCCGTGGTAGCCGTGCTGGATACCATCAAAAAGTTCGAGCCCACCGGCGTGGGCGCTGCGGACATTGCGGAATGCCTGTTACTCCAGATTGAAGTGGAATACCCAGACGAGGAACAACTCAAAGTCTTGGTGCGCGAACACTGGGACGACCTGACCCGGGGACGCATCCCTCAGATTGCCCGCGCCATGGGCGTCAAACCGGAACGGGTGGAGGAACTGAAGGGTATCATCAGCCGTCTTGATCCCTGGCCGGGACGTGAATACAGCAGTGCGCCCCCGGCATACGTCACCCCGGAGGTCATGGTGGAGCAGGTGGAGGACGACTTCATTGTGGTGCTGACAGCGGATGCCCTGCCTTCCATCGCTATCAACGATGCCTACATCAAGGAAGTGCGCAGCAAGAAAATATCCAAAGAAGAACGTACCTACATCCGGGAGAATCTCGATTCGGCACGCTGGCTGGTGCGCAATATTGAACGCCGCCAGGAGACCATCCGCAAGACTGCCCAGGCCATCATGGATGCGCAGCAGGAATTCCTCGAAAAAGGCGTGGAATACATGAAGCCCCTGACGCTAGAAGAAATTGCGAACAAGGTGGGGCTGCATGAAAGCACCATCTCCCGCACCGTGAACGGCAAATACATCCAGACCCCCCAGGGGTTGTTTGAACTGAAATACTTCTTCTCCAGCGGCCTGCTTTCTGATGATGGCGAGAACCAGTCCTCCACAGCCATCTGCGCCCAAATCAGAAAGATCATTGACGAGGAAGACAAGCACAAACCCCTGAGCGACCAGAAAATCACCGACCTGCTCAAAAAACAGGGCACCAACGTCGCCCGACGCACCATCGCCAAGTACCGCGAGGAAATGGGCATCCTCCCCGCCAAAATGCGCAGAAGCTACTGATTTCCCTTACCCGTAAGCCGGACAGATGACGTGTTCAAGCCAAAGTCTGTATAATACCCGCCATGACTGATAAATGGATGCGCATAGCCGACATTTCCCCTCAC
>CAZBNU010000153.1:0-5953 GCA_964493075.1 uncultured Nitrospirales bacterium
GTAGCGGTAACCATTTTTTTTGATAAGGGCACTGTCCGGATTCAGAATGATGCCGCAGAGCATCCCTCCGCTTTCGTGGAAGGCGGATTCATAGAACTCGCCGATATCAGCAGCGGTCACGTATCCCCCATCAAAGCCTTTCTTACCGGGAAAATAAAAGCACGGGGAAATCTTCTGAAACTGCTCAAAATGGCGAAGGTGATCATAAGTCGTTAGAGGAAATGAAAGCCACGATAATAGTACGGAGCCGCGACAAAATAATTGCCGGAACTGTCGATAGTCTTTGCATATGTTTTTCAAATGGTTATCGTAATAATTGTTGACAAAGCTTATCAGTAGTGGTTTTTTAATAATGCTTTTCGGTGGGGGGATTCAAAATTCATCCGCGATGCATCCCAGTGACAGCGGATAGTATCAGCACAATTCATA
Source organism: uncultured Nitrospirales bacterium (assembly GCA_964493075.1). Lineage (GTDB taxonomy): Bacteria > Hydrogenedentota > Hydrogenedentia > Hydrogenedentales > CAITNO01 > SLFT01. Next base: position 430 of record CAZBNU010000153.1, read on the forward strand.
AGCTTTTCAGACACAAGGATAAAAAAGATAATGCTCTGGACTCACCCAATTAATGACGCGGAGGGCCTTCTGGAGTTCCCCGTCCGGTTGATGGGCTTTGAAAAAAAGGGGGGGATTTATACCGATCCGGATAAAATACCGTACCAAAGTGATGGGAGGCTGCAACCTGTTGGAAACAAAGTGTTAAGCACGTCTTCAACAGAAATTCCCAAGGTGTTTTATACGGGCAGGAACCGGAAATCCGCATGTTATGCGGATCAACCTAATTATTGGTTATACTTTTCCATAGGAGGTAGAGGTGGGCTTAATTGACACAGTAAAAGACGTTGCCGTTTTGGTACAAAAAGCTGACAATATAGATTTGGTGAAGCATATACTCGCTCTTCAGACACAAGTCCAGGAAATATTAGATGAGAATCGAACATTAAAAGCCCGAATTGAAGAAGTTGAAAAGCTGCTGACTTTTGCAAAGACTCTAAGCTTTAAACCCCCCTTTTATTTTGCAGAGAACGACAAAATTCCCTTATGTGCACGATGTTGGGAAATAAGCAAAAAAGCAGTACACGTAGTGAGTATATTCAAAAATAAACCTCATGACCGATGGGATTGTCCTGAATGTAAATTCACGTACATTGTCAAGCATTAACAATGTAATGATTTAGCATAACAACATCTTTGAGAGGGATGCTCATTACGCTACGCTTCATTCGCACCCCTCAAGATGAGCGTTAGGCTGCAAGAAAAGGAATCACCAATTGAATCTAACAGCGAAATTGCCAGAAACTGACTTTCTTCAGCACTACCTCCAGAATGCACCGCATTTGATGTGGTTTCTGGGAGCGGGAACTTCTCGTGCCGCTGGCCTGCCAACCGCCACCGATATTATCTGGGATTTAAAACACCGCTATTACTGCCTGCATGAAAATCAGGACTTGCATTCCCACGATATCAACAACAGCGCCATTAAAAAAAAGATTCAAGCATACATGGATAGTAAGAGGTTCCCGGCTCTATGGAGCCCGGAAGAATATTCCTTCTATTTTGATTTGACCTTCGGCAATGACGATGAAGCGCAGCAAAGCTATATCCATGAAGCTCTTGCCAATGAAAAGGTTTCCCTGAATATAGGACATCGCGTATTGGCAGCCTTAATGGAGATGGGGCAGGCGAGGATCGTCTTCACGACAAACTTTGACGGCGTCATAGAAACGGCTTTTGCCGCTGTTACCGGCAAGAATCTCTCTGCCTTCCATCTGGAAGGCTCATACGCGGCTTTAGATGCTCTGAATGCGGAGCGTTTTCCGCTTTACGCCAAGGTCCACGGTGATTTCCGCTACCAAAGTATAAAGAACCTCACGAAAGATTTGCTCAGCAATGACAGCGAAATTCAGAAATGTTTTCTGGCAGCCGCTACAAGATACGGGCTGGTCGTATCCGGCTATAGCGGGCGTGATAGTAATGTGATATCCATGTTTCTGGGTGCGCTAGATCAGAGCAATGCGTTTCCGCACGGGCTGTTCTGGACGGTTCCAAGAATATCCGGGGCGGAAGATAATGTACGGAAACTTATCGCATATGCCAAAGAAAAAGGCGTGCGTGCGCATCTCGTGGAAACCGGAACCTTCGACGAAATTCTCTCCAAAATATGGCGGCAGGTAAAAGGAAAGCCCCAAGCGCTTGATGGAAAGGTTAGAACTGCCCACGTTGCAAGCGTTTCTATTCCACTTCCTGCGCCTGGCAAGCAGTTTCCGATCCTGCGTACAAACGCCTTGCCCATACTTACTCCTCCAGCCAGCTGTGGCATGGTGGATTTGGACGGCTCCATCACATTTGGTGATCTCAAGAAAAAAATCATTGAACAATCGCCAAAAGCGGTTCTGACTTATACTGACAAAATTCTATTTTGGGGAGATAAGGAAGAAATCGTTAAGGTTCTTCCCACTGACAAAATCAATGCGATCAAGCCTTTTAACTTCGAGGATGGCGCACAAAGCGCATCATCGTCCACTTTCGTGAAGTCCTTCTTCGAGGAGGCACTTGCGACAGCGCTTTGCCATGGCAAGCCGCTGTTTTTGCGGCGCAAATATAAAACATACTATGCCGTTGTGCAGTATGATGCCGCGACGGAACGACTGTTTTCACGTTTGCGAAATGTGCTGGGCTACAACAACAATCCGGCTGTGATCACGGGGAATGTTCCAAGACTTAAGGACGTGACTTGGGCGGAAAGTGTGTCGATCCGGCTTGAAAATCGCGGTGGGAAGCTTTGGGTCGCGCTCAGGCCAGACATCTGGATCAAGCCTCTTGCGAGAAGGCAGGAAGCGCGCGACTTTCTGCGCCTGCGCCGTCTGAAACGCTACAACAAGCAGTCCTATCATCTTCTGGATGCATGGATTGAAATCTTACTCGGTGCTGTTGGCTCAGGGAGTGTGGTAAAGGTGTCCTGTTTTCCAAATTCTGAATATAGCGCCGTATTCGAGATCGGAACCCGCACGGCCTACAGCGGTGGAGGCGGTTATGGATTCTAATCCTTCAAACCTTCCTGCACATTCCATCTTGCCAGAACCTCGTCTTCTGTTTCAGGGAAACGGGACAGATACGCATCCGCTTCGCGGATTATTGCAGCATGGCCCGTATAGCGTCGGTTTGGGTCTGCCTAGTCAAGTCAGGTTAGCCTATCTCGCACCGGCGGGGTACATGCGTAAATTAGAAGGTATTGTGTCAGAACTCGGCAAGCCAGCCGCGCCGAAAGAAGCCCTCAATTACTATGTTCAGTACCCAGGGTTTGAAAGGGTATTCCGTGTTCCGTTGGTTGCACCGGCAGAAGCGCTGAAATGCGCCACGCTTGTAGAGTGTGACGCTCTTGCGGCCTCTGGAAACGGGATCGCCCTATCGGAAAAAATTCTTCAGTCCATGGCGGGCTTGCTCAGGCAAAAGCATGCGTTCGATGTTCTTCTCATTTATCTGCCCCCGAACTGGAAAGCGTGCTTCGAGTATGAGGGCTTTAACCTGCATGACCGGATCAAGGCAAAGGTCGCACCGCTCAATCTACCAATCCAGATAGTCAACGACATTGCTATTACCCGAAACTGCCGAGCCAATGTGATGTGGGGTATCAGTGTTGCCCTTTATGCGAAGGCCGGCGGAATTCCGTGGAAACTTGCCGATTGGAACAAGGACGAAGCCTATATTGGCCTGAGCTACGCCACCAAGAAGCATGCGGATGGACATGATTACACTACCTGTTGCAGCCAGGTCTTTGATCCGGACGGCACAGGTTTTGAGTTTGTTGCCTACGATACGCGTGAATTCACGACTGACCGCAAAGGCAATCCTTATCTCAGATATCAGGAAATGCAGTCCGTTCTGTCCAAGAGCCTACACCTGTATCAGAACGGTCATAACGGACGCATGCCGCGCAAGATTTTCGTCCACAAGACGACACATTTTACCGAAGAGGAAATACAGGGAGCGTTCGATGCTTTCGGCGGCAAGACTGAAATTGAACTTGTCCAGATCATACGGGGTACAAACTGGTATGGCCTAAAAGTCGATGGCCTGCGAGGAGCAGATCAAAAACCCGGACCTGTCGCCTATCCGGTGGACCGCGGTCTATATCAACCATTGACCGGGTCGGAATGCCTGCTCTGGACGCAAGGCAGCGTGACAGGGGTCAATCCGCAGCGGTCAAATCAGCCGGTTTTTAAGGAAGCCGCGCTCAAACCGCTGCCCGGCCCCATAATGTTGCGCCGTTTTTCCGGTGTTGGAGGATGGCACGATACCTGTTCAAGCATCCTCGGTCTGACGAAAGTAGACTGGAACAACAATACACTCTACAAGACACTTCCTGTCACACTTGTGTATTCACAGGTCTTTGCTAATGTTGTAAAACAGACACCAGATATTGTGAATGAAATATACGACTACCGGTTCTTTATGTAGTAGTCGCAATGGATTTGCAAGGCATAGGTTTCAGGCCAACACAATTGACACCTATGACCTATACACCAAATGGACCAAACAACAAATTCAGCGGTCGCAAAAAGCCGCACCGCTGATTAAATCGATGGTGCGGACGATTCGCGTCGCACCATCGGGCTGCGTATTGCCATCCGCTTTCAGTCAAGCGCTTCGCGCCTGACCATCAAGCGGATGCAGCAGACAGCCGCACACGCGAGCAAGCTCGCGCGTCCGCCTTCTGCTGATCCATAGCCCGATGGCATCGGAGGATGCATGAAACTAAGCTGTCAGAGTGTTTCTACATCGGAAGCCGATGATGAAATGTTCCAGGTTTTATTCGAGATAGCGCGTGATGATGAGGACGGGCCTTACCTGCTTCTCCAGCGTGCTTTCTTGGAGGAAGATGACGGTGAAGATGATCCATGTTACGTCGAGACCAATGAAGAACACTTGATAGGATACTACCCGAATCTTCGTGCAGAACTCACACGGAACCGACTGACTCTCAATCTGCCACCACCTGCTACTGAAACCATTGAAGTGAACTTTCAAATTACAAATCCAGAGTTTCAGGAAGTCAGGCGGATGCTCACTATAGTCTTGCATCAAGATTTTAAGTAGGAAACATAAAGCAATGCCAAGAAATTGATGTTCCTGACCATTATGGTTGTTGATTAGGGTCGGACCAAGGCAATCGATTGATACGTATGTATTATAGGCAGGAATTCCTCTTTTTTAGAGGCTTAAGACGACATCATATCGAAAAGGACCGTCTAAGAAAGCAGCAGTAAGATGTCAAGGGCAAATCGTCATTATTAACATTATAGAATGGAAAGACAAATATAACCTTGCTCTTTCAGCCGACAGCTGATTACTGTGGCTGAAGAGCCCGGTAGATAAAAAAAGAAAGGGAAAGATGGATTTCTTTGAATTTAAACCTTTTGAAGGTAAGTATTTATCATCAGTGGAAAGCCCGATTATAAGCCCAGTAACGAAATGGCTTAATCCCAAATTAATTTTTATTGATAGCAAAAGTATGGAATGCGAATTTGAGGTCCGGCCGGAGATGGCAGATCCGCCTGGTATGCTTCATGGCGGTATTAGAGCAGCAATGGTATCTGATGTTCTTGGGATTTTGGCTAATCTTCTGGGAGATGAAGTACCGGCTATTACATCAAATATGAATATAGATTTTATTGGTAAAGCGTTTGTTGGTGATACCGTTCGGGTTGTAGCTGAGGTAGTAAATAAAGGCAGTAGCTTAATTTACATGTCCGGAATAATGGTTAACGAAAAAAAACAAATTGTTGCAAAAGGATCTACCTCTCTCTTTATTTTGAATAGAAAATAAAGGGGCCAGGGACTCCTTTTAATTGATACTCATTTTCCTGCTGTTCCGCAACCCGTTCGGGCACACGATGAAAAAGAAAAAATGAAATTACTTTGCCGAAGCGAAAGCTTTTGGAGGCTTAACTGCATGAAAAAGAAGACCTTATTTATTCTTATCTCATTGGCACTGGCTTTTTTCTGCCTTTTCCCCGGACACATAGCGGCAGCCGAACCG
>CAZBNU010000153.1:6053-10009 GCA_964493075.1 uncultured Nitrospirales bacterium
CAGTTGAAAAAGATCCTGAATCAATGGGCCGTGTTCTTGCGTTCCGCGGACTCCCGCTACGTCTTAAATGATAATCCTGAGAAAGGATGGTTTGGGCGGGACGCCAAAGAGGCGATGCCTTCTTTTGTGGAGGATTTTATATGCGACCCCGATGTGCCCTATTACGGATTTTCCTCGTGGGATGATTTTTTCACCAGACAGTTCCGAGAGGGTCGGCGTCCAGTGGCGAGTCCTGATAATGATGCAGTTATCGCTAACGCCTGTGAATCTGCTCCCTACAGGATAGCGAAAGATGTGAAACTCGTTGACCGGTTCTGGATCAAAGCGCAGCCTTATTCGCTCCAACACATGATGGCGATGGACCCCCTTGCCGGACAGTTTGCGGGCGGCACGGTTTATCAGGCTTTTCTGAGTGCATTGAGTTATCACCGCTGGCACAGTCCTGTCAGTGGAAGAATTGTAAAGACCCGCCTGGTTGACGGTTCCTATTATGCGGAAGCGCTGTCTGAAGGTTTTGACCCGGCGGGCCCCAATACTTCCCAGGGCTATATTACGCAGGTGGCCTCCAGGGCATTAATCTTTATTGAGGCCGATAATCCGGACATTGGTTTGATGTGCGTCATGTTTGTCGGCATGGCTGAAGTGTCATCCAACGAAATAACAATCCATGAGGGGCAGCATGTGAAAAAGGGGGATCAACTGGGAATGTTCCACTTTGGAGGATCAACCCATTGCCTGATCTTCAGGCCGAACGTCAACGTGGAACTCGATTTACACGGACAAACCCCTGGACTTCAATCCGAGAATATTCCGCTCAGGGCTCGAATCGCTACCGTTGTTAAATAACACTACTCGTGAGGCGCTCGAAATCGGGTCGTGAATCGTGGGGACGGGTCGGTAATCATGGATGTCCCCCGATTTCGATTTTCAAATAGAGATGATCATCATGATCAAGAGGAAAGACCATGGTTAAAATTGAGTCATATTTCCAGGAAAGAGATGAATTCAAAGATGACGAACTTGTTTGTTATTGCTTTGGATATACGAGAAAAGACATTGAAAAAGATTATGTTGATAACAACAGCCAATCAACAATCTTAGGAAAAATTGCATTCGAAAAGAATGCTGGAAAATGTGATTGCGCCCAGAAAAATCCTAAAGGCCGTTGATGTCTGGCGGATGTCCGCCAGGTGGTGGACAGATTTGCAAGGAAAAAGGAAGTGGATGAGATCAGTCGTTGACTGTTGCCTTAGACTGTTCCACTCTCTTTGTGATGTCTTCATGGGGCCGCCGCATTGTTTGTATCTCTCTTCATCCTGCCGTGCAGCCGTCGCGATTATTATGACTCAGCGCAGCGACGTTCACATTTCTGAAATCCCCGCCTGTCTTGGTCATGCTCATCCGTGCAGTCATAGAGTGACAGCACAGCTCCAAAAAGAGGGATCGCACCTGAGCCGATGAACTGTGCCGGCGATGAATTTCATGCTTTTGTATAATGTTACCCGGCTGGCGGAATCTGTGATATAGATAAACATAGGTGTGGTATGAAGATCGATGCCACAATAGTAGTTATACTGTTTTGTCTATAATTTCATTGAGTTTGCTCCTTTGTTTTATTGATGTGCCTTCGCAGCTTAAATTAATGCTGTCGCAAAGAGGGGCTCAATGAGTATCAAACGGTTTAAGTCGGATTGCATTTCACTAAGCTTCATTGCAATCACTTGACCGTAGCGTTATGTGGCAATAACTCCGGTGGTTCATGGCGGTCGGCGTTGTTGCCGTGTGTATACTTCGACAGGCTGTTGAAATACGCTCATCTGTCCCGACATGTTGGGATTACACTCAGCCTGCCCCCGTTTTCACGGTGGCAGGTGTGCGACGTACCTATAAGTACTCCTCACTCCTCAGTGCTCTGGGAGTGCAACCACCGACTGCCGACAGGCAGGCCGTTGGGGCGCAATAAGAAAATGAGTCACTACCAGTGCACGCCACAAGGCAGGCGAATTCGAGAGCCTTGCACCTGGACATTTTTGAACAGCCTCTAAAGTTCCTGTCAAAAAAAGGGAGAATGATGAACGTGATTAAAAATAGCAATTTCGGTATGGATTCTGAGGAATTAGGAACGGATATACCCGTTACACCGCAAGAGAGCTTCGTCACGGATGTGTATTCTTCAGTGGATAAAGCGATTGCCGGCGAACTGGACCGGCTGCGTAGTGAAGATGGCATCAGCGCAACCTGTAAAATGGGCTGTTGTTACTGTTGCCGATACCATATCATTATAGACATTGACGAGGCCCACACCCTGGCGCAATATGTCAAGCGGGAATTGTCAGTAGATCAGAGGAACGACCTTAAGAAACGAACGCATCAATGGCACGAATGGGATAATACCAGGCCAGGCAGATATCCGTCGACCAAGGTCGATGCGCAGGTAGATCTTTCCAACTATGTCCATTGCTGTCCTCTGCTGGTCAATGGCGCATGCATCGCCTACCCCGCGAGGCCCGTCGTGTGTCGAAAACATTTGGTCTCTTCGCATTCCCGATTGTGCCGCGCAGTACACGATCTGGAGGCTGCAGAAGACGCTCCGGTGGTGCTCACCTCCGTTGCGACGGTGACAGCTCCGTTTTCAATGGCAATACAGAATCATATCGAAAGCACCGGCGTTGATTTCTCTCGGTCACTTATGCTTCTTCCCCATGGGTTGGCGATTGAAATGGGGTGGGAGTTTGCCCTGTCGCTGTGATTTCTCCCAGATGTTCGGGATGGATACACTCCTCCGCATAACCAATCACTCAAACGGGCCGGCGATCGCCGGCCCGTTCATTCAGAAAGGTGGGGGTACCGGTAATGATCAGCAATAATAGCGCAACTGGTCCATATGATTTGCATATTCAGATACTTTATAAATGAACCCTTTCGTCCGACAGATCCCCTGCTTCCGTTCGAAGTGCCTGAAACAAGCTTAAAATTTATCAAAAAGCGGTATAAACACAGTAAAAATAAATGTGAGCAACAACCCGCCAACGATTGAGCCCTTGGACCTATTAAACTATCCTTTCAAATTTTGATTATCGACCCTTTTCTCCCAACTGGTATATCTTTTTTCATCCGGTCTGAGAAAGTCCGCCGACTCTTTTGTGGTTAATAATTCTTTTATAATTCGAGAAGACAGCACGGATCGTTGGCAGGGTCAAACAAGGAGGGAAAATAACTATTTATACTAATTAATTACCGTATGTAATACATATTGACAGATATGGATATATTCAGTAATGAAACAATATTTTCATGTTACTGTGAAATTGCTTAAAAAATAACATAGAAGGGAGAAAAACTATGAAAACTTTATTGAGGAGTTTATCGGTCCTGGCGATTTTAGCCGTTTTTATGATTGTCCTTTCCCCCGTGCATTCTTTTGCGGCGCCCAAGGGCACACTTACCATGTTCCATGCCGGCAGTCTCTCCGTTCCCTTTGCCGCCATGGAGAAGGCCTTTGAAGCAAAGTATCCCGGTGTCGATCTTCAGCGCGAAGCGAGCGGCAGCCAGAAGGCGGCCCGCAAGGTTTCAGACCTGAAAAAACCCTGCGATATCATGGCATCCGCCGATTATAAGGTTATCGACAAATTACTGATACCTGCCTTTGCCGAATGGAACATTCGCTTTGCCAGCAACCAACTCGTTTTGTGCTACACCGACAAAAGTGCCTATGCGAAAGAGATCAACGCAGGCAACTGGTATGAAATTCTTCAGAAAAAGGGTGTGATCTGGGGACATTCCGAACCGAATATCGATCCCTGCGGATATCGGTCATTGATGGTCATGCAGCTGGCCGAAAAATATTATAAGATCGCCGGACTTTATGATAAGTTACTCGTCAACCGGCCCATAGAAAACGTCCGTCCGAAATCCGTGGAGCTTATTTCCCTGCTCCAGACGGGCAATATGGATTA
>CAZBNU010000154.1:0-9886 GCA_964493075.1 uncultured Nitrospirales bacterium
TGGCCCTATGACTGTTCGGGCAACCAGCCGCAAGGCGGGTGCCACTGCCATCCCGGATACATCCGGGAACCATGTCTGGGAAAGATAGCAATAGCGTTATCTGCCCCTCATGGTGTATTCCCTGAGGGGCAATTTTTTTGTCCCCCAGCGATACGCCATGACTGTTTGCCGTCGGCATGCCTGTTGATTCGGACGGCGCCCCTTATGGGCGCATGTCTTCCACACACGAACAATCAGGGAAAGGCATATTATGACGGTAGCACTCACAGAAGCGCGGGCAGCGCTGCGCAAGGACATGGCGGGGGATGAACTTCCCGGGATGGCCTCCCTTCTGACCCGGCCTATGGGGCTGTACGGCTGGGACGCACTGGAACCGGTACTGCTTGCCGCTGTTGTTTCGGAAACACCGCTCCTGCTGGTGGGTCCCCACGGTTCTGCAAAGAGTTATTTTCTGGAACGGCTGGCGAAGGCGTTGGAACTGGAATACCGGTTCTACAATGCCAGTCTCGTCAATTATGACGATCTCGTGGGCATCCCCATGCCTGACGAGGACCGGAAACGGCTGCACTACATCGCGACTGCTGCCTCCATCTGGGATGCGGAAGTGGTGTTCCTCGACGAGATCAACCGTACCAAGCCGGAACTGCAGAACAAAATCTTCCCCATCATCCATGAACGCCGGGTGCAGGGAGTAGACCTCGATAAACTCCGTTTCCGCTGGGCCGCCATGAATCCACCCGCCACCGGTGATTTTGAGGAAGCGGCGTATCTCGGTACCATGCCGTTGGACACTGCGCTTGCGGACCGGTTCGGATTCATTGTACAGGTGCCGTCCTGGAACAACCTGACCGGTGAAGAGAAGAATGCAGTACTTGACGACACCTTCTCAACAGAACCTGTCTTTACCACACCCATCAGCGAAGTTATTGACTGCTGCCGTGATCGATATGAGTCCCTCATGCACCGTGACAACCGTCGAATGAAGGAATATCTGGTACTCCTGGCGGACGAATTGGTGCGGTCGGATATCCGCCTTTCCACGCGTCGCATGACCATGCTCTATGCCAATATCCTCGCAGTGCAGGCGGCGTTGCAGACACTGGCCATGCCGGATGCCGTTATGTCCGATCAACACTGGAAACCCGCCGCCTGGCTTGCCCTGCAGCACAGCCTGCCCCAGACGGCGGGTGGGGACGTGCCCGACCGGTTCAAACTGGGGGCCGCCCACCTGCAGGCCTGTGCCCTTGCCACCAGCCGGGAACTGTCCGAAGACCAGAAACTGTTGTCCATATCAAATCCTATGGAACGGTTCACTACCGCCATCAGGCGTTTCAACCTGCTCTCCCCGGAAACCGTTACCGCCGCCGTGACCGAGTTTCTTGCCAATGACTCCGACCCGGTAGAGCGGGGCATTCGCACCCTGGCGTTGTATACGGCAACCCATCATCATCTGGACTTTCCCGTTGCCGTACTTGATGCCATGACCGACCCCCTGGAAGAGATGCTTGCACTGGATCCCGGCGTGACGGGTATAGGCCACGGCCATACCAGTTACCTCGAAACCCTCGACGCCCCTATAAGCGGCGAATGCACACCAGAAGAATATGCACTGCAACACAGTGCCCGTGCGCTGGAGAAATGGGTCTACCTGAAGACAGGAAGTACGGGCGACTGCAAGAAAGCCCGCAACCGCTTCAGAAAACACGTCCGCCGAATTGCCGGCATCATCACGACAAGCGGAAAGGATACCTGCCATGCCTCTTGATTATTACATGGCCCTATGGGAAACCCGTCTCCACTGGGGTTCTGGACAAACACGGCAATTCTGTTGCCGCCCCCCGTATCCCTTTGTGGCATTCCACCTTCTTCCGATGCTCCAGAACCAGGGGGACGCCGCCGCCGGTATCAACGAAGACGCGCTGATGGTCAGTGCTCCGGAAACACCAAATAGGGCGCGTAGTCCCATCTGGTCCCACCTTACCCCGCTGGGTGTGTCCATCACACGGGAACAGGCGGATGCCGCCGTAACGAACCGGTTATCCGGATATATCTTTGGTGTTCCGGCAACCCGTCCGTTGCCCGATCCGGAGATTTGTCCCCCGCCGCTGCTGTGTATTGACCCCGCATTAACCCTGGGGCTGCTCGCCCGTGTAGCGGGTTGCTTCTACCGGGAAAAGCAACTGCCAGACTATGGCATCGGCCATTTGGCCTCCACAACGTTTATCTGCTGTGACTCCCGAATTTCCCTTGACCGCTGCATTGAACAGGAGGCAAGTGCCCAATGAACCTTCCAGAAGTACAATCCATAATCACCGTCGACCCGATGGAAGAGACTGCCGCCCTTGAGCATCTGAAGGCACGGATACTGCGCATTGTCCCGGCAGGTACTATTTACATGGAGATACTGCAGAAGATTCAGTCCATGGAGTGGTCTATAAAAACCGATACCTGTTCCGTCAGTTGTACTGTTCAGCCGCGTATGCGGTTTAACCGGGAGTTTATGGATAAATACTGCGCCGAAGACCACCACCTGCTGATGGTGATGCTTCATGAACTGGATCATGTGCTTTACGGACATAACATGCTTTTTCCGGAATCTGACATCGCCCACAACATTGCCTTTGATGCGGTAATCAATGCCAGCTTGAGCAGAAAATTTCCTTTTCCTGTGCAGGATAATTTTTTCTTCAGGTTCTATGATGGCGGCCTTTTCCCGGAAATTCTGCTGTATCCGCCTGCAGACTGGGATAATCCGGAACCCGACAGTTTTTTCCGGGAGGTGGAGGTTACATGCCTTTCCGAACAACTTGGGGATATACCGGCAACCCGGGTAATTCTCCTACGGGATAAGTTATACAACGGAGAGGACACGGTAAGTTATCGCGATGTACTGGACCTTCTGTTATCCATAGCATTTAAAAAGCAGCCTGTACTTGTCGGCAGCCATGGACAAATCAGTCCTGGTGCGGGACAGGGCGGTATCCTGCGCGGCATGGATAGGGAAGAGAAGAAGTTGCGCGGCAAATTCCTGCAGGATCTGCGCAAGGTGCTCGTTCGTGCCGGGGTATACAGGGCAAAGCCTGCCAGCTGCCAGTTCCCTGCCTTGATAGATGATGTACGGCAGCTGCAGTCCGTCCTGCCGGACCGGCGCGACCGAACAGTAGCCGCAAAGGAACTGCTTCTGGGAACGACGCCACTGCTGTATAACACAACCAGCCCTGCCCGTGTCCCGGGTCATGCCCCTGTGCGGGCAGCCCATGTTTACCTCGATGTAAGCGGTTCCATGACGGACGACCTGCCCTGGATATGCGGCGCCCTGCTTCCCCTGGAAAAGGCAGGGGCATGCCGCCTCTTTCTCTTCAGTACGGAAGTGGCGCCCTATTCCGGAAAAGGCAACGATGCAAACGGCCTGTATACCACCTACGGCACTGACGTCAACTGTGTGTTCAAGCACCTGCTGGACATGCCGCCGGGAAAACAGCCCAACAAAGTGGTGCTGCTTACGGACGGTCTGTTTTATCCGCCCAAGAACAGCCTCCTGGGACAGATAAAAAAGCGCTGCATTACTGTGCATGGGGCGATTACCCACAGTGGCACGCTCGATCCGACACAGACCTTTGCCCGCACAACCACAAGGATGCCGCATTACAAATGAACAGGAACTTAAAAATACAACTGCAACAGGAGGTACGACAGATGACCCGGGATACCAAGATAAAACGGTGGGAAGACAAGGAACTTTTTGAACGTATTGTGGAAGGAGCGTCCACACCCTTCGAGATGACCCGTGAGATATTGCTGTGGCGTGGGTTCCTCACGATCACCCATGGGGAAGACCTGTATCTCAGTACTGGGAGCCACAAAGAAGATGTACCCCTGTTGCAACGGTTCCTGCATGTGGAGCCTGTGGAACCCGGAACCCGTTTGAGGAACGGCACCCCTATGGATGCCTGCTGCAGGATAGAACCCACCGATAATCCGGAAGTGCTGCACAGGCTGCTTGCACGTTCCTTCAACTCCACGGGCATGACGGGCCCCTATGACTTTATCGAAGGACCGGGAGAGAACCGTAGTTTCGGGCGTCGCGTCCCGGTGGTGTATCTTGACCCGGGGGTAGCGTTGTTGACCAAGGTACTGCCCCTGCTCCGTCTGGAAGTGTGGTATTCCTGTGAGGGACACGACCCGGACAGCCCCCCGGAAATCCGGTTCAGCACTGTGGAGGATTTGCGATGGGCACGCGTTGCGCTGCCCCAGTGTGTGCCGCCGGGCGACCCTGTCGTCGAGCGTTGGTCCCTCAAACAAGGGGAAGGCTGGGGAGACATTACCTGGTACCTGGACAACTGCGGCTGTGCGGACGATGCCGCCTCGGTATACAGCCACTTCTTGAGGATACAACGGTTCTGCCGCAGTATCCTGAACAGCCATTGGGATACAGAGGGTAATTATGCCCCCCGGCAAAGCCTGGCACTCCAGGCACGGATGACCTGTGGGGACAAGAAGCGGTGGGGGAAACCCGATTGTTGGAACAGCCCCCGGGACTACCTGTTTTCCGGGGAACATGCTCAGGGCACCTTTGAACTGCCCCGGTATGAAGAGATACATCAGCAACAGAAAATCCGGCGTGGGTTTCTGTGTAAATAAACAACGTAGGAGGTATTCCATGAACAAGCAAATCGTACTGCCGCGATTTAGGGCAGGCTACTGGATCAGTCCGAACAATCATTTCTTCACGGTGGAACGGCACATCTTCAGCGTGTGCGACGTGCCCGCCTTCTTTGGAACCACAGAAGAGGCGCTGCGGGGTGTGTTCGAAGCCTTTGAGGAGGTCTATCGCGGTGAGGAACACGCCCGTGAAGTCATCATCCGGGAACTGGTGCGTGCAGGCTGGATCCGCCTGCGCAACTATGTGCAGCGTCACGAGGACTACTGGTCGGCAAACCTGCCTTCCGTGGAGACCACGGACCTCGCACGGGTGTGTGTCTTCATGCAGCAGGTCTACGGGGAAACGGCGTCCTATGCACCCGTATATCTGGATGCACCGGAAGAACAATTGGAGACCAGGGTGGAACTATTGCGACAGAAAACCCTCAGAGGACTGGAGGTTATCAGCCCGGACGCCCTGCCACGGCTGGTTTACCTCTTGTCCCCGGCAACCCTGCCACGGGAGGGCATACCGATGATTGATTTGACGAAGTATGCAGCAGGGGAAAAGAAGCAGCCCAACAACGAAGGAACAGCACTATGATCAGCGTTACAACCATCGTCATGGCAGCAGCAGGCGCGCTGCATACCCTGGAACTCACACGACAGGAACGACAGCGGCTCATGGGGAAGTCCGACTATCATTACAACCGGGGTAATTACGATACGGCAGTGGAGGCGGCGTTGCAAGCCCTGCTGCCTGCCCGCGCCATGTCGGAAAAGGACCGTGGCGCAACTGAAATGGACACCCTGGCCCTTGCCGCCATTTATGCCTCGGACCGGTATCATGCCAGGATGGCGACCCTCATGCTGGAAGAGGCCAAGCCGTTCATCACCCCCCATCATCCCGACATATTCGGGGAAATCAAGGATCGGGTTACCCGTCTGATTAAGGGATACCCCTACGGGGCCCATGGGCTCATGAAAGAACTCCAACCCTGTTACCAGGACGGAAAACAGGAATTTGCCCGGATGATGCTTCTTCTGGCAAAGGAGTTCCGTGGTTTGGAAAACGGGGAGAAAAAATGCCTCTCCTATGCGAAACGGGCGGCTGCCCTGGCGGTACAGGCCGCGGACCAGAAAGAGGTGCTGCTGGAAGCCTTATATATCCTCGAAGAAAGATATCGGGTATCTGATCAGCACACGGAAGCACTGGACTGCCTCAAACGCATCCTGGTGCTGGAGGAGACCCGGGAAGAACGCAGCGAGGCTGCCGTATGCAAATGCCTCCAACGGATTGCCCGGATATACAGCCAGATGGGCAGGAGAAACGAAGCCCTGGTGATAACCCTCAGTCTGCTGCCCTCTGTGGAAAAAGTGTACGGTAAGGTGCACATGGAAACACAGAGTCATCTGCTTGCCATTGGTCTGCTTTACGAAAAACTGGGGAAACATGAACAAGGGGAACCCTACCTGCGACAGGCGGCTGCCATACTGGAAGACCCTTACTTTTATGCAACACCGGAGGTGCCCCGCTGTCTGGAAATGCTCGGGGACAACCAGGTCGCCCGGGGGAATGCTGCGGCAGCGGAAGCCCTGTATAAACAGGCGATGAGTCTGTATCTTGAACACCTGATAAAAAAACCGTCCGCGCTGGGCGGGCTGTTGGAGAAACTGGAACGATTGCATGAGGAAAACACAACTGTGCGCGAGGAATGCGCACCGGACGAGGAGCCACACCATGAGTAAACCCTCCCCTACCGTGGATCAGCTGCTGAACGAGGCGCGCGGGTTTCTGAAGCGCGGCAACTATAACCGTGCCATGACGGAAGCCTGGGAAGCACTGGAAATTGCGGAGAAGAAGGTGGACGCCACGGGAATCCTCGAACAGGTGAAGGTTATTGAGGAGATGCGGGACATGGGGGTATTCTGGTTTGGTCTTACTCTAGTCAGGGCCATGGCGCCCCTGATACGGGATCGGTATCCACATTTCCACAAGGAACTGATGGAACGGGTCGATACCATACAGTCCACACTGGTCAAAGATTCCCCTTCCCTCCTGATATCGCGGGTTGGTTACTGGAAGGAAGACCATCTGCACACCGGAAGTATCGGCAGACTGATGTTCAACTTCGGACGGGAGCACCTGGTGCAGGGCAACCAGGACAAAGCCCTGTTCTGGCAGGAGAAGGGGTTTGAGTTGATGAAAGAGGACATGGAACACGTGGACGAATGTCTGATGATTGAGGTATCGGGTCAGCTGGCACAGTTGCATACACAGTCGGGAAACAACGAGTCCGCCATCGCGTGTCTGGGCCTGGCACTGGAACTGATGGACGGGGAAGAGGGCCAGCAGGGCCTCATTGCAGCGTGGGCAAATGAGTCGGCTACCCCCAGTGAAACCCTCTATTCCAACCTCTATTCCTGTATAAGCGATATTGCCGAGGCACATGCCGCCTGCGGCAACTACGGGGATGCCATTGAAATTTGTAACTATCTTTTGAATCGGTTGGAAAACCAGGACGATGCGTATCAGTACCGGGATATGAAAACCCGGTTCCTGATCATGATGGGGGACCTGTATGGGAAACTGGGAAACTATGACGAATCGGACAGCGCTATACAGCGTGCCGTGGAAAAACAGAACATGAATACCTTTCCCGAATTGGCCTGGAGCCTGCGATGTCTTGCAGCAAACCTTGCCGCCCAGAAGAAATATGGCGAAGCGGAAGCGACCTATAACCGGGTGCTCAATTTATACAAGAAAACCTCCGGAAAGGATGATTATACAACTGCAGAGGTGCTGGAGGAACTGGTCAACATTTATACAGAAACGGGTAACGAAGAAGGGCTTCGAATAACCGAAGCGCGGCTGGAGGCCATTGTGTAATGGTATCTACTGCTGCCTCGCAAAACGTAGATGCGGCATCCTTCGAAGGTGATGGAAGTGACAGAACGTAAAGGAGTATTGCGACCATGAGAAAAGTCAGGCGGGCAAAGAGCCGGTATATCGAGAGTTGCGTCCTTTCCAGGGAACATCCGCTGCCTGCAGCGCCGCGTCCATTTACCTCTGTGGATGAACTGCTCGAAATGGGACTGGTCATGCTTGAGGTGCGGCGCGGCAGTTATGAGGCCGCCACCGATATGTCGTCGGACCCGGACCGGCAGAAGCAGTTCAAACTGGATTCGAACAGCCGTACCCGGCACTGGCACCGGTCTTTTATGGTGAGCGGGGAAACGGTGCCCCTGGCGGCAAACATCCTGAAAGCCCATCTCAACCAGGTGGAACGGGAAATTCTGCTGGTGCTGCTGCTGCAGCATCTTGCGCTGCTGCCGAACCGGGGCAGTACCTGTGAGGAAATTCTGGCACATCTGGTGATGACACCCCGCAAACGGATGCAGGCCATGCGCGCCCTGACCAAAGAAAACCGGCTTGTCCGCAGCGGGTTCATTGCCGTGTATGCCGACTATGAAGCGCCGCCCCAGTGGGAGTTAAGCCTTGACCCGGTGACCGCCTCCATGGTCATGCATCCGAAACGGGAGAACGGCGGCGGTTGGCCCGTGAAAACCGAGGAAGCCCTTTATAATCACATGAGCCATCTTGCACGGGTGTTCCAGCAGAAAGCCGACAAGATGAAGGACGTGCATCGGGGCTATGGCAACAAGAGCGATGTGTACAAGTGGCAGCGCAGTATGGAATATCTGATGCGCGGCATGGACCAGGCCCTGCAGCAGCATCCCGAATGGCATCTTGCACAGGTGCAGAAGGAATTCGAGGCCACCAACCCCTATTCCAAAGAGATGTGGGTGGTATTTCTGGTGCTGCTCTGTAAGGAACTGGGGCATGTGCGCGCCGATGACGACCTGTTCCAGGGGATCAACCTGTTGCGCGCCGCCAGTAGCAGCGATATCCTGCCCTACCGTTCCCACAATCTGTTGGGTGCGAACTCCTTTCTCCGGTCGGCGGACTGGATGCAACCCTGCGGCGGCGCTGATGCGTTCATGTCCGATGAGCCGCAGGATTTGCAGGAGAGCGAGTATGAACTGACCCGGAACGCCCTGGAGAAATTGGAACTGCAGCGGGGCTTTTCCAGAAGGCACCGGTCCGGGTATGAACTGGCACAGCCGAAGGTCAGGATGGCGGATTTGGTGCTTGCGGAGGAAACGCGGGTCTGTCTGGAACAGGCCGTAGCCCAGTCCCGCTATGCCGAGGTGTTGTTCTTGGAGTGGGGGCTTGGGGAGCGTATCAGTTACGGGAAAGGCGTTACGCTGATGTTTTATGGGCCGCCCGGCACCGGCAAGACAGCTGGGGCGCAGGCCCTTGCCCACACGCTGGGCAAGCCCATTCTGGCGGTGGACTATTCACAGATTCAGAATTGCTTTGTCGGCCAGACGGAAAAGAATATTGTGCGCATCTTCAGGGAGGCGGCGGAACGGGATGCCGTACTGTTCTGGGACGAGGCGGATGCCATGTTCTTTGACCGGGACAGTGCCAGCCATGCATGGGAGGTGCGGGACACCAACGTGCTGCTGCAGGAACTGGAGCGGTTCCCCGGCACCTGCATCCTCGCCACAAACCGGGTCACCACACTGGACAAGGCGCTGGAACGGCGCATCTCGCTGAAGGTAAGGTTTGACCGGCCCGGACAGGTGGCGCGTCGGGAGATATTCCGCAGGATGTTGCCTGCGACCCTGCCGCTGACGGCGGATGTGAACCTTGACCGCCTTGCCGCACATGACCTGTCCGGCGGGGAGATCAAGAATGTGATACTGAACGCCGCCCGAAATGCCCTGGTACGCAGCGGCGCCGAAGCCCGCGTCTGTATGGACGACTTCACCAGCGCCATTACCACCCTCAAACAAGGCGCATGGACCCGCAATACAGAGCGGATCATAGGATTCACAGCATCATAGCCTCCTCACACCAAGCGCTTGGACCCGCAAAATAGAACGAATCATCGGATTCGCCAACAGGACCAGCAGCCTAGCGTCTTCTTAATTTGTACTCCCGTAGCAACAGATATTTTCTTCCGGCCCATGTGCAATCCCTGATGTTGTATAGGTTTCATGTCTTTCACACGGCGCGTATCATCTGGGTGATGAAAACCTGTATAGCACTGCTGGCACGTTGTATAAGTTTCTGTCCAGGAGGTAATGCTGTGCGGCCAAATTGTATAACGGATTAGATGTAGAAATAGCTTCACTCAACATCCGAACAAAAGAAGTAGAATACAAGCCCATAAGA
>CAZBNU010000155.1:0-9862 GCA_964493075.1 uncultured Nitrospirales bacterium
CGGACTTCGCCCGCAACCGAGAACAATATTATCAGCCCCGTCATTGCGAGCCTAGACCGCTGTTGGCGGCGATTCGCAAAGAAAAGACTTTGTGTGCTTCGGAGGGGGGACATTCCTGTCCCCCGAAATCTCGGATGCCCGAGACAACCGCGTGCAGGTCGGGGGACAGGAATGTCCCCCCTCCGAAGCGGCACGTTTTGCTTATGTTATTTATTTTTTCGGTAACCTTCTGTTAATGAGCTTTATGTCCCTACCGGGACATAACCGGAGCACACGTTTCTTTTGCAAACCGCCTACACCAGTTGTCGTTCCAGACTGACTTTGCAGGCGTGTGCGTACCGGGTACGCAGGAGTTCTTCAAGCAATGCAAAATCGTTGGCGGATTTGCTGCGAATCTGGAAGGTCAGCTGCAGATGGTCGCTTTTCTGCACAGATTTGATGGTGGTGGCGAGTATCTCAAAATCCCCCGCAGCGGCAATGTGACTCATGACGCTTTCGGTGTGGGCTTCCGCAGCGGGAAGTTGAACTGAAAACAGGAAATAACCGGGTGAAGCAAGGCGCTGTTCCAGCGATGAGAACCCCATCACCACCAGCAGGGCAAAGGCGGTGCCGATAAATGCAGTAAGCAGGTAGCCTGCGCCGATGGTAATGCCTTGGGCGGCAGCAAACCAAATCATGGCGGCAGTGGTCAGTCCCACTTTTTCCTGTCCGGTCTTCATAATGGTCCCGGCGCCAAGAAACCCGATGCCGGTAATGATGCCTGCGGCGATGCGGGCGCGGTCAAGGCTGCCTGAAGCGGCCATGTCTGCCCGGGCAATATGCTCGCTTACAATCATAAGCAGGGTCGCACCCAGGCAAACCAGCACATGGGTGCGCAGCCCGGCACTGCGGCCCTTGCGCTGCCGTTCCAAACCAACAGCCCCGGAAAGAATCAATGCCGCCAGAAACTTGACGATTGCCTCCAGCCAGTTTTCCGTGCTGAGGTACAGGCCAATATCTTGAAAGAGTGTGTTCATCATTGCTAACCCGATTGTACCACAACTGATCGGTTGAATCAGTCCAATGCTTCTTTACTGGATGTAACTGCGCACAGGCTCGGAGGGCGTGGTTGGGGGTTGCGCTTCAGCGACACCGTCAAGGCGATTCCGGCGCGTTTCAAGTTCTTCGGCGGGGGCATTGCGTTTTTGCGCTTCTTCAAGATAGTTTCGCGCTTCGTCGGGCCGCTGCATGGCCGCTGCAATGTCGGCAAGCACCAGCCAGGCCGCAGGACTGTCCGGACGCGCCACGGTCGCTTTTTCGAGCCACTCCTGGGCCTTGTCGAAATTACGCAGTTCCAGCGCAAACGCCGCCAACAATTCCTCGGCGGCAGGGGTTTCGGGAGTGACGAACAGGTTTGCAAAGGTCAATGCGGCGTCCCATGCCCGGAACACGGTTGCCTGCTTTGACAACCGCAGCCATGCCTGATCGCCACGGGGTTTTGAGTCTCCCCATTGCGCAATAAACTGGTCGGCCTGGTCTTGTCGGGCAAACACCACCCCCATGAGTTCCCACGCCTTTTCCTGTTCCGGGTCGCGCCGTAGCGCCAGTTCCAGCCAGTAGAAGGCTCGCATCGCATTGCCCAGCAGCAACTCACGCTCTGCAGAGGTCACATAGCTAGCCGGATCAGACGGGTTTTCCGTCATCTGCTCCCGTGCCTTGTCCAGCAGCGTTTGTGCCGTGTTATACGCCATGGCGGTCTGCTTCCTGAAAATATCCGTTTCACTGTTCTCCGGCGCTTCCGGAAGCAGCGCAAATTGCCGTACAGCGCTTTTCGTATCGCCCAGCGTCATCAGTGCTTTACCGTAGCGCATCACATCCCCATCCGGCAATTCCTGTGTTCGTAGGGCAAAAGCATAATAATCGGCAACCTGTCCCGGTTGTTCTTTTTCGTCGGTTGTACGCGCCAACGCCAGTGCCGCGTCATGGCCGACTGCGTCAAAGGGCGCTTCGTTCAGAAAAGGTTCAAGAAGTTGTGCGGCTTGTTCCACCCTACCCAATTCAAGAAGTCGCTGCCCCAAAATACGGCGCGTCTTGTCCACCCGGTCGGTGTTGTAGACCATCGCCGCTTCCTGAAGATACCCGAACTCCGTTTCAGGGTCCGGTGCATGTCGTGCCGCTTCCATGTACTGAAGCGGAAGTTGTTCCAACTGCTCCTGAGAGGCGCCCTCAAGGCAGGCCTGTTCCAGCGTGCCAATGGGGTCCATGTACGGCATGGCCTGCCGGAAAGATAGAACGCCGCCCCCGATCACCACAAGCACCATAGCGGCAAGAATGATCGCATGCACCGCTGTAGCAGGAATTTTGACCGATAACCATGCTACAAGCAGCACTGCGGCGGCAAAGGCAAAAAGCAACCCGGTGGGCGGCATGAAAGAACCGAATGCCATTCCGGAATACGCCATCGTCAACCCTACCGCAACGGCGCAGCCTGCCAGGGCGAAATAGGCTGTCCACGCAGGCTTCATGCGCAACTGTCCGGAGGGGCTGAGGCGTACCAAATCTGTAATCACCATAAAGACCGGCAGGAGCAGCAGGCTATAGTGTGCCGCTGCCGCCAACGCCAGCCCGCAGCAGGACAACACCAGATACAGGTAATCAACGTCCCCGTCGTTGTGGGTTGCCTTGAGAAAAAACACCCAGGAGACAACCGCAAATACCAGACCGAAGAGCGCTGGCCAGGCGTCCAGCGAAACCAGCACGGCCACGGAAAAGGGGGACAGGGCATAGAGCAGACCGCCAAGGAGCGGCGCAGCCACCGAATCTGTCCGGCGCAACCACAAGCGTAATGCCTGCACCAGCAGCAGAGCGCTGATAATCCACGCCAACAGCGCCACGGTGCGCATAGTCGAAACATCGCCGCCGCCCAGCCACCAGAAGAAACCAACCGCAACAACACCAAAGGGCGAACCGGGTATGCGGTCCATTGCAGTAACCGCCGTGCCGGGACGATGCAACAGATCGTCATGCCGCATCAATTGAAGTTCCCCGCCCTGCAAAGGTGCATTCAGCAGATTAAAATGCACCAGAAAGGGAATCATCACCGCCACAAAAAGCGCGATGAGAAAAAGGGCGCGGTTGCTGCTATGTTCATCTTTGGAAACCGTCGTATCAGGGGTCATGGTATCCATCATTTGCTTCCCGTTTTTTGTATGTTGTTCACGTTTTAGCGTGCCGTGCCGCATGGTGTCAGCTGCGGGGAGGCACCTGCGCCATCAATGTTTTCAGTTGTTCCGCTGGCACAATGATCACCATCATATCGCCCGAATCAGAATCGCTTGAGCCGGACGACCAACGCATAACGCCTACACCGGTGAATTCCCCGGCCAGGGTAAATACGGGCGAGCATACCAGCTGTCGCGACCGCGAGTCGCCCATGGCATAAAACAAACGGGGCTTTTCCACCACCATTTCAACACGATCAATAAAGGCCGCGTGGGTGCGGCGCGCAACACGCCCATACTGCATGATGCAAAGCAACTCATCAAGCACCTTCGGATGCCCCGGAGTATCAAGAGAAACATGGGGCAGCGTCGTGTCGGGCTTTTCCGTCAGCCGTATGAACACCAGGTCCTGTTCTTTATCGCGCAACACCACCTCAGCAGGCTTCTCCGTGCCATCGGCGAAGATGATATGCAGCGATACGATGCGGGAGGTCATATCGTCCACAGGTGCGCCGTAGCCTTCCGCCAGTTGCATCGGATCTATGGCAGACAACGCCAGCACGGCCAGCCCGTCATCAGTCAGCAGCGTGGCATTGGCCTCCTGTTCGTTTTCTCTTTCGGAGCCGCCATAGGACATGCCCACCACCACGCGCACGGTCACCACGGTGTCCTTGTATTTTTCAAAAACCTCACGGCCCCGGTCACCGCTGTCATCGGCATAACCGTTCCCTATCATAATGGAAAGAAGCATAGTGGCAAGTATGGCCCAAAGAAGAAGGCTGTTTTTTTTGCTGCGTGCAGGTATCGGCATGACTGACATTAGATTTTCTCCGTGGTTGGTTGCTGCCCCTATGACAGTACCGCATCATAAAGGAATGACCCGGTATGAATCCAATATCACGGCTTGGGCGGCAGTAATCCCTTCTCGTCAAGCCATGCGGTGACAGCAACCGCCGCAAGCCGGTGGCCGGTCTCATTCCAATGGGAGTCATGATTGTAATTCACATCCTCCCCGTCCACATGCGCCTGACGGAAAGCAGGCAACAGATTCAGAAACGGGATGTCGTCCTCCGTGGCAAAGGCTGCCAGTCGGTTTTCGGGCAGATCTACATTCAGCGGTAATGCTGGGACCATCTTTTGCGCGGCATCAAGATATTCCGTTTCAAACTGAATCCGCGCAGGACAATTAAAAAAAGCAAATCTGGCGTTATTTTCTGTACACAGGCGATTAATGGCTCCAATAAGATTCCGGGTCACCTGCCATGTTTCATCCCACAGCTGCTGGTACTGTTCCGGTGTAATATCGGTGGCAACGTCGACCTGTGAAAAGTCTTCCACATAACAACCCAAATGGATATTGGCATCATAACCCGGCGTGCGCACCCGGGTGAGCAACTGGCAGCGCATCTTCTGGAACAGCCGCGACGCGAGGCTTTTCTGCAGGGCGTCCAACTGATACAGCGCCGGTGAATAGGCCGCCCTTTCCGCCTGGTATCGGGCATAACTCCGGTCATAGTCAGGAGGCACAATACGCACCGCCTCTATTTCGCTGTCCCAGCTGGCATAGGGCTGGCCGTAATACCGTATGTTGTCCTCGTGCCAGAATATCCGGGAAAGTTCCGCAGAATTGCCATGCAGGTCGTTTTCCGCAAAGAACGCCAGCAACACCAGATCAGGCTTGTATTTCATACCTTCCTGCTGCAGATAGAGCCATGCCGCAGTGGTGGAAAAACCGCCCACCCCGAGATTGATCACCTCCACGTTCCGGGATTCCAGCAGCCGTTCCAGTACATCGGGAAACCCCCTGCCATCAGGTACATGGATGGCTTCCATGTAGGAATCTCCCAGCACCACGATGCGGTATACGTCTGCTTCTTTTTCGTAGGCATGGGATTCATCCCGCAGCCCTTTGTCGTTCGTGCTGACCAGATGCTGATACTCAATAGCATCTTCTGCGGCCACCTGGTTGGGTTCCGGCACCCAGCCGAATTCCGGATGGGGTACACGGATAAAGGGCAGGTAGCCGCTCTGCTGCCACTGCAAACTGCCGAACAAGGCAATACGCAATCCAAATTCCAGCACCAAAAATCCAAGCCCCATGCCAACCAAAACCAGCAGCAAGGCAATGCAAAAGTTTTTCAGTTTTTTTCTGAACTGTTTCATGGCGCAATACTACCACAAAAATAATCTCGATTTCCCTGTAAACCACAAGCACCGGGACAATCGCATCTTTACACAAATAATCGGTATCCAAATCGAAATCGAAATCGAAATCGAAATCCAAATCGCAGGTATTGCAATTCCCACCGGTCTTATGCAAAACTCACAACCCTCTGCTGGCAACACTGAAAAATGTTATAATCAGTCAAACCGCAGATCAGGGAACTATTTGTTATGACAGCGTTACCAACAACGCCCTTTAATCTGGATGCCACCGCTCCCGCAGTATTTGTTGCCTTTGGCGCGGGCCCCTATGAAAACACCTGTAACGCCCTCCGCCAGGTAGACCTGTCGCCTGCTGCCGGCAAACGCGTATTGCTGAAACCCAATGCCGGACGCATGGTGGACCCCTACAAAGGCGTTACCACCCATCCGCAGGTAGTCGCCGCTGCCATTGACGTGTTCCGGGACGCAGGCGCCGAAGTGGCCATAGGCGAAAGCCCCATTACCGGCGTCAAGACCCTTGAAGCCTTCGCCCAATGCGGCATCCAGGCAGTGGCCGACGAACGCAATTGTCCCCTCATTGACATGGATGCCCGTAAATATGTGCCCGTGGACATTCCGGACGGCATCGCCATCAAGCAAATCAAGGTGTGTCCCGAAGTCTTGGAATACGACATCGTCGTGTCCATCCCCGTCATGAAAATGCACATGCACACCGGCGCGACGCTGGCCGTCAAGAACATGAAAGGCTGCCTGTGGCGTCGTTCCAAGGTGGACCTGCACATGCTGCCGAAAATCGAGGGGATCGAGGAAAAGTCCCTCAACATCGCCATTGCCGATATGGCTTCCGTGCTGCGGCCGCACCTGTCCCTTATTGACGGCACGATTGGCATGGAAGGCCTGGGCCCCAGCGCCGGAAGCGCCAAGGAACTCGGCGCGGTGGTTGTGGGCGTGGACCCCTTTGCGGCGGATGCTGTCGCCTGTGAACTAATGGGCATTTCGGCACAGGACATCCCGCACCTGCGCATGGGCGCCGAACGGGGCTTGGGCGTCATTGACCTCGACAGTATTCTCGTTTCCCCCGAAAACTGGCGCGAAGCCACCCGGCCCTTCGCCCTGCCGCCGGAAAACCTCTCCATCGAATTTGCCAAGGTCAAAGTGCTCGACTCCCAATCCTGCAGCGCCTGCCAGGCCAACCTGCTCCTGTTCCTCCGTAAACATGGCGAACAACTCTTCGGCGAAAAAAGCGAAGATGAAACAATGCCCATCGCCATCGGCAAAGGCCACGAATCCCTCCCCCCCGGAACACTATGCGTCGGCAACTGCACCGCAAAACACAAAGAAGGCCGCGCGTTCGTACCCGGATGTCCGCCTGTTGTGAGCGAAATACTAAATGTGTATAATGAGTATTTTCTGGAATAACTGTACCGTAAAATAAAACGATAAATCAGCCGATAATAAAATGGGAATCCCAAGTAGGAATCCAAACACAATGATTTTCGGACACGATAAATGGGATGATTATTGCCGAGATAGTTTTCACAAAGAGCAATCTCATTTTAGTGATATGAGAGTGCGTTGCTTATTAATTTTCATTCTGTTGTGTGCTTCATGCTCAAATTATAATACAAAGATTCATGAAATCCCTCTCGCTTCCGGGGATAAATTACTTATAAAACATGAGTCGGCTCCCGGCTGGGTAGATCCTTATAATAAAATAACACCATATATTCTATGGGATAACGGAAAGAAAGAGGAACTACCATTCTTTTTGCATGATCTCCTTCCTGGATATTACCTCGACTATCCGCCAAACTGTATGAAAGTTACAGAGAAAAATGGGTTGATATTCCTTGTCACTGATTACGGTGCAGTTGTGCGAAAAGGAACTAAAGACGATATAGAATCTCACTGGAATTGGCGTATTTGGTCATTGAACTTGTCTTATAAATATCAAGACGAACACAGAAAGTTCATTGAATCATACGCCCAATCTAAAGGGAAACAATCTACCGGGATACCTTTTGGGACATACCGAATAGAATCAATAGATTATGAATCCAAAGACTTCATTTATAAGACAAAAGATTATAATCCAAACATACTGCAATATCTTGTTTTTACCGGAACAGACGATCTTCATTTTCAGTTTAATAAAGCAAAAACTGATGAAATACTGAAAAAGTCATATCAAACCAATATTTTATCGCCACATAATAGGGAACATTGGGAATTAACATTAAAACTCTCACACCCTACACTGCATATTTATGGTTCTCATTTGCCAGATAAAATGATCAATGTTAATTTCAAGGAGACGCGTTTCTCTGGAATAGCCGAAATCCGTTCACTTAGTGAAAACGAAAAAGTAATTCGCCGCCGCTACAATCTTGAAAAATATGTAGAAATAGAACAAATCATTACCGCTGGAGAAGATGAAGTTGATTTTCATTTTACAGTCAAAAATACTGGTGACGCACCATCAAAGATGCATGAGATACAAGCGATGGTAGATATATCCGGTTTTATTGGGCGTAGTTACGATTACGGTTACCATGAAAAAATGGAAAAGAGATATCATTACCTTAGAAAATGCTTGATATATCGTGATAATAAATTGATGCGGTTATCTGAGGTAAAGCCATGGCAGGCTTGGTATCCTGTACGCAGTAAAGGATTGATTGGTGCATTTAGCGCTGATGAAAAGCTGATTTTTGCCATGGCTTGGGAACCGCATGAAGAATTTGCTCAGGATCCGTTCCTGAATCTTCGTTCTATTGTGCGAATTGATAGTGTCAAGCCCGGGGAAGTAAAAAATGTCCATGGCAAGGTTTATCTTGTACCTCACGATGTACCGGAACTACTTACGCGCTATGCCAAGGATTTCTCAGAACATAAATAAACATGGCATTAACATGGTGAAATATTAGCAGTACGAGATAATCATAAAGTGTATGCAAATCGAAATTGATTATGATAGCGAGAAAGGATGTGGACGTTCAGTATTGGCGTCCCCCCGTATTTTGGTCCAGTCGTTATGAGAGTTTCCGAATTTCATGCCTGAATCTTCATGAAAACATTGCGTTAAGGATAGTTTGATGGAAAGAATAATCGAAGCAAAACCACTTGATGATTACCGAATCAGGGTGACGATGGCAAGTGGCCTGACGGGAATCTTTGACGTGAAGCCTTATCTTAATGGCTCTGCATTTCAGGAATTGAAAGATTCGATGTATTTCAACAGAGTACGCGTGGAACGTTACGGGATATCCTGGCCCCATGAACAGGATTTCAGTTCGGATACCATCATCCATGATATCCAGACTGCTCAAACATCGGCTGCTGTGTAATCAGATCCTTATGTCTACCTGAATCCTGTTTTGAAAAACAACCATACCGATGCCGATAAGGATGAGGCAGAGACGCCACTTGATATATCTCATTCCTCTGGGGTAGATTATCCCCATGAAAACACATCACCTCTTGATACCCGTAGCGCTGCTGGTTGTTCTTTACGGCAGTGTTGCGGCAGGCGCTGAGTTCTATGTGTCCCCCGGCGGCGCCGACACAAATCCGGGATCACAGGAGAAACCTTTCGCCACACTGGAGCGCGCGCGGGACGCAGTGCGTGCGGCCAGGCAGCAGGACGGCGTGCTGAAAGACGGATGCACGGTCTGGTTGCTGGAAGGGGATTACTTCCTTCAGCATTCCCTCGAACTCACCGCAGAGGATTCCGGAACTGCCGAGGCGCCTGTTATCTGGAAAGCGGCGCCCAATACCACGGCACGTATTCTTGGAGGACGTGTTGTAACAGGGTTTCAACCGGTAACGGATGAGGCAATACTCGATCGCTTGCAGGAACCGGCAAGGAGTAATTTGGTGTTTGCGGATTTGCGTGCGCTGGGCATTGAGGACTACGGCAAATTCAAATCGCGTGGATTTGCCCGGGGCGCCAATTGTTCTCATGGCGAACTGTTTTTCGATGGGCATCCCATGACCCTGGCACGTTGGCCCAATGCAGGAGAATGGCAGACCATAACAGGGTTCCCGGAAGGCGCGGGACAGAACGACGACCACGGAGGCAATATCGGCGCATTAACCGACGGCTTTTTCTATGAGAGCGACCGCCCGAAACATTGGCAGAAACCGGATAATCTCTGGGTACACGGCTACTGGGCCTATGACTGGGCGAACAGTTACGAACAAGTTGCGGAATTTGACGCTGAAAAACAGTTCATACGCACAGCAGAACCTTACGGCCATTACGGCTTCCGCAAGGGGCAGCGCTTCTATTGTCTCAACGTGCTGGAAGAACTGGACACGCCCGACGAGTGGTTCATAGACCGGGAAAAGGGTATTCTTTACTTTTGTCCACCGCCAGCAGTGAATGGTGGTGAAGCATTATTTTCCATGCTCGAACAACCCTTCATCAAATGCACCGGCGCGAGCCATATCCTGTTTCAAGGGCTGGCCTTTGAAGCGGGGCGGGGCAACGCCAT
>CAZBNU010000156.1:0-3678 GCA_964493075.1 uncultured Nitrospirales bacterium
AGACCGTTATGGATTACGTTGCTCTGATTATTCTTGTGTTGCTTGTTGTATCGCCCTCCTTCGCTTCGGACACCGCGCCCCAGCCGGAACAGCTGCGCGTGGAATATCTCGAAGCGCCCACCGGCATTGATGAAATGACCCCGCGCTTTTCCTGGCAGTTGCAGTGCGAACGCCGGGGTTGTGCGCAGACTGCATGGCAGCTCCTGGTAGCGGACTCGGTGGCGGCGCTGGAATCCGAAACCGGCAACGTGTGGGATTCGGGAAAGGTGGTTTCCAACAACAGCGTCCTGATCCCCTATGGTGGTGCGCCCCTGCAGTTCCGCACTGCGTATTGCTGGCGCATTCGCGTCTGGGACGAAAATGACGCGCCTTCGGATTGGAGCGCCATTGCCCATTTCAGCACCGGTCTGCCCGAAGACGGCTGGAAGGCGCAATGGATCGGTTATGACGTGCCGGATACGGAAGACCTCGAAGCCGCCGGTGCCGCGCCCCTCTCCCTGTCCCATTGGGTGTGGTATCCCGAAGGCAATCCACGTGAGGAGGCACCCCGCGCCAAGCGCCTGTTCCGCCGCACCGTCACCCTGCCGGACGATGCGGTAATCCTGAATGCTTCACTGATGATCACTGCTGATGACGCCGCAGAAGTATGGGTGAACGGCAAAGTGGTGGGCAATGGCCAGCCGGACATCAAGAATTGGAAAGAGGTCTACTACTATCTGGTGGACGGTCTGCTGTTCCCCGGCAAAAACTGCATCGCTGTGGAGAGCAACAACGGCGGCGCTTCCGCCGGACTGCTTGTATCGCTGCGGATTACATTAAGCGACGGCACAGTGGTGGATTGCTGTTCCGACAAAGACTGGAAAAGTTCCAAACTCCTTGCGGGAGACGACTGGAAGACTGCCGATTATGACGACAGCGCCTGGAAACAGGTCGCCGTACTTGCGGCCTTCGGCGATGCCCCCTGGACGGAAACCCGTCTGGAAAAGGCGCGCTTCAAACCCGTTGCCCATCTGCGTCGTGACTTCGCCGCCAAACAGGATATTAAGCGGGCAACCTTGTATGCCACCGCACTGGGTATTTACGAAGCCCGGTTGAATGGCGAACGGGTCGGCGATTTGTATTTCACGCCGGGCTGGACGGACTACCGCAAGCGCGTGTATTACCACGCCTACGACGTGACCGGCATGGTCCTGCCGGGGGAAGAGAACGCGCTGGGTGCGCTGCTGGCCAATGGCTGGTATGCGGGGCACATGAGCACACACGGCCCGGAAACCTATGGTACGCGCCCACGATTTATGGCACAACTGGAAATTGAATATGCAGACGGCACAACCGAAATGATTATCACCGACGACACCTGGCAAGCCGCCCACGGCGAGATTCGCGGTGTTGATCTGCAGATGGGCGAAATACGGGACAAGGGCAAGGCGCTCACCGGCTGGGACCAACGCGGTTACGATGACAGCACCTGGAACCCCGTAACCACCACACCGCCAGAGATCGTCCCCGAAGCAATTCAGGCGCATCCAGGCACGCCGGTAAAACAGTTCGAGAACATTGCAGCGCAAAGCGTGAACGAGCCGCGCCCGGGCATCTATGTGTACGACGTGGGTCAGAACCTCGTCGGCTGGCCGCGTATCACCGTGAACGGCAAGCCCGGCCAGATAATCCGGGTGCGACAGACGGAAATGCTGGAAGAAGACGGCATGCTCTACACCGACGCGCTGCGCCGTGCAACCGCAACAGATGTATACCATCTTGCGGACACCGGCGACGTCGTTCTGGAACCTGCGTTCACCTTCCACGGATTCCGGTATGTGGAGATTCGCGGCATTGACGCACCGCTCCCGCTGGAAAACGTGGTCGCCGTGGTCATCGGTTCCGAAGTGCCCATCGTAGCGGATTTTGAATGTTCCGAGCCGCTGCTCAATCAGCTGGTATCCAACATCCGCTGGGGACTGCGCAGCAACTATCTTGAAATTCCCACGGATTGTCCGCAGCGCGACGAACGCCTCGGCTGGACGGGTGACGCCCAGTTCTTCATGCCCACCGCACTGTATATGGCGGACGCAGGCGCGTTCTTCACCAAGTGGTTCGTGGACCTTATCCAGGACTCGCAACAGGACGACGGTTCCTTTGCGCACGTTTCGCCGGACATCCGTCTGGGCGGTGGCGCAACGGCCTGGGGCGATGCCGCCATCATTTGCCCGTGGCTGTTTTACCAGTCCTACGGCGACACCCGCGTCATCGAAACGCATTTCGACAACATGGTGCGCGGCATGGAATTCCTTGCCGCCAAAAGCAAAAATTATACCTCGCCCAATATCGGCTTCGGTGACTGGCTGAACCTGGGCGGCGGCGCAAAGCCGGAAGTCATGTTCACGGCCTACTACGCCTACATGGCGGACATCATGGCGAAGATGGCGACACTCATCGGACGGGAAAAGGAAGCCGCGCACTTCGCGGAACTGCATAACAACATCCGTGCAGCCTTCGCGAATATGTTCCTTGACAATGACGGCAAACTCCTCGAAAGCAGCCAGACCGGGTATGCCCTCGCCTTCGCCTTCGATCTGATCCCGGATGCCCTGCGTGAAAAGGCGGCGGAAAATTTTGTGGCGGAAATTGAGCGCTTCGACTGGCATCTCGCCACCGGCTTTATCGGCACACCGCGCTTGCTGCCCGCATTAAGCGCAGCAGGGCGCGAGGATGTCGCATGGCGACTGCTCATGAATACCACCTACCCCTCGTGGCTGTTCCAGGTTACCCTCGGCGCAACGACCATGTGGGAACGGTGGAACGGCTGGACGCCTGACAAGGGCTTTGAAACACCCGACATGAACTCTTTCAATCACTATGCCTTCGGCGCGGTGGGCGAGTGGATTTTCAGCAACGTAGCCGGCATCAAGGCCGATACGCCCGCATACCGGAACATTACCATTGCGCCCAAACCCGGCGGTGGCCTCACCTGGGCACGCATGACCTACGATTCCATACAAGGGCCCATCACATCTGCATGGCGCATTGAAAACAACACCTTTC
This sequence comes from uncultured Nitrospirales bacterium, assembly GCA_964493075.1. Taxonomy (GTDB): domain Bacteria; phylum Hydrogenedentota; class Hydrogenedentia; order Hydrogenedentales; family CAITNO01; genus SLFT01. The sequence goes on from CAZBNU010000156.1 coordinate 3,043, forward strand.
ACCTTGATGTGGTCGTGCCACCCGGCGTAACCGCCAAGGTGCATATTCCGACCAGTGACCCGGCATCGGTGCGCGAATCAGGAAAGACATTGGAGGCGGCAGGCATTACCGTTATTGAGAAGAAAGCGGATGCGCTGGTATGTGAAGTCACCTCTGGTTCGTATACCTTCGAAGCAGTTAAGTGACCTTTTTGTTGCCAATAACTCAGAATAAATCGCAAAGAATAAGCAAAAAATGGGGACTGCCCTCGGCGCATATAAGTGCTATAGTCCGCATAGTAGACCTGATGCGCCAGGGCTGTCCCCGCTTTTTTGCGGCTTTACCGCGCATGCCCGAATGCGAAGTCAGCGCAATTGCTATGGGTGATGGTGGGCGAGCGCCCACCGATATGCGATGCCGTCAGAGCGCTGCAAGACTTACGTACAGCACGAAACTATCTGCGACTCTGGAAAAAATTCTGATTCTATCTTATCCAGCATGTATTTTCTTCGTATGTTGTTCACGCTTTAGTGTGCTCTTGGGTTTAGTTGTGATACCCAGCACGCTAAAGCGCGAACAACATACGAACTCCCTTTGACTGCAAGAAACAAGAACGGCGACAAGCAACCGGTTAACGGGAGTCTGTCGCCGCATTGT
>CAZBNU010000156.1:3778-9855 GCA_964493075.1 uncultured Nitrospirales bacterium
AAGAAACAAGAACGGCGACAAGCAACCGGTTAACGGGAGTCTGTCGCCGCATTGTTTTCTTAAAAATGCGTCAGTCGAGCGTAATGGCTTCAACCGGGCATACGTCTACACACGCGCCGCAATCCACGCATTCATCTTCATTCACCACCGCCTTGTCATCTTTCATTTCGATGGCGTCTGTCGGACATTCGTCTACGCACGCGCCACAACCTGTACATTTTTCGGGATCAACTTTTGCTGCCATTGTATACATCTCCTGTATGGTTGACAAATTTCATTTTTACCACGGCGACTTCCAGCGCATTGCACCGGTAACAACGCCGTATACACCTTGAAAGAGCGTATTATGTCACACATTATAGAACAGTTCCACCTATATACAAAACTTTTGTTAAGTATAGATAATTACCCGGTATTTTTTTGACTTGCTAAAAGCAAAACACGTACAATTCAGTATAAATAGTCAGCCGACCTTCGGGGCGTGGTGAAATTCCCGACCGGCGGTGAAAGCCCGCGAGCGTCTTCGGACGCTGATTCCGGTGAAATTCCGGAGCCGACGGTACAGTCCGGATGAGAGAAGGCGGTCACATAAGGGGTTCCTTATGTGGTGCGGGCGTAGTGTAGCCCGTATGCGATGTCTGTGTATACATGGACATTGCCCTTTGTGATTTTCGTTGCCCCGAAAGGTCCGGTGTACCTGTTCGGGGTATTTTTGTATGCAGTCAGACAGTGAATATATGCGCCGTGCACTGGCGCTCGCAGAACGCGGGCGCGGCTGGTGCAGTCCCAATCCGATGGTGGGTTGTGTCATTGTGCGCCATGGCGTCATCCTCGGCGAGGGCTGGCACGAACGTGCCGGCATGCCTCATGCCGAGGTGAACGCTTATGCCGCATGCGGCGCTGCCGACACCGCGGACGCTACGGTATATGTCACGCTGGAACCGTGCAACCACGAAGGGCGCACGCCACCCTGTACCAAATTGCTTCTTGAGCGCAAGCCTGCGCGGGTGGTCATTGCCATGTCGGATCCGAACCCAAAGGTGTGCGGGAACGGCGCGACGGTATTGCGCGACGCAGGTATCCGCGTGGATACTGGCTTGCTGGAAGCAGAGGCACGTCGTCTTAATGAAATGTGGATCGCTTACACGACCACAGGCCTCCCGTTCGTCACTGCCAAGTGCGCCATGACGCTTGACGGCAAGATAGCGACCCGTGCCGGGCATTCGCGCTGGGTGACGGGCGAGGCGGCACGCCGCTATACCCATGAAATGCGTCATGCCCATGACGCCATTCTGGTAGGCAGCCGCACGGTCATGCTGGATAATCCGAGTCTGACAACGCGCCTGCCGGAAATCAATGGCCGCCATCCGGTGCGCGTCATTCTGGATGCCGGTGAGTACTTATCGGAAACGGCAGCGGTATTTGCAGCCCCCAAGGACGCGCCCACCTGGGTGGCCACCACGGAAGACCGGGACTATCCCTTCGCGGATGAAACGCTGGTATTGCCTGCCGGACCGAGTGGTGTGGATATGGCGGCGCTGGCGCGCACCCTGGGCGAACGAGGCATTGCCTCCCTGCTCATCGAAGGCGGCGGCGCAACCCTGGCCTCTGCGTTCGAGGCAGACATTGTCAATAAAGTATGCTTTTTTGTTGCGCCGAAAATCATTGGCGGCCATGAAGCGATAACGCCCGTGGAAGGCGTTGGCGCGGAACTGATGGATGACGCGCTGCATATTAGTGAACTGAAAGCAACCGCCATAGGCGAAGATATCCTGCTTTCAGGTTATGTTGTTAAACGAAATAAGAAGATACAAGAACCATGTTCACAGGAATCATAGAAGAAATAGGCGCCGTATCACGGAAGAGCGGTACGGAACTTGCCATCCTGGCGAAGACGGTGCTGGAAGACATCCATGAGGGTGACAGCATCGCTGTCAACGGCGTATGCCTGACCGTGGCGGCCTTCAACAAGGACGGCTTCGTGGCGCAGGTGTCCCCCGAAACCTGGTCGCGCACCGCACTGGGTCAACTCAAGCCCGGCCACGGCGTCAACCTGGAACGCGCCATGAGCGCTGGCGGACGGTTTGGCGGCCATTTCGTGTTGGGACATGTGGACGGCGTAGGCCGCGTTGCCTCCATACAGGATCAAGGTGAATTCTCTTTGTGGCGGTTTAACGCGCCGGACGAAGTGGCGCAGTATCTTGTGCCCAAGGGGTCCGTCGCCATTGACGGCATCAGCCTGACGGTGGTGGCGCCGGAACGCAACACCTTTTCCGTCGCCATTATCCCAACTACCGTAAAGAATACAACGCTGGGCGCAAAACGCCCCAACGATCCTGTAAACCTCGAAGCAGATGTAATCGGTAAACACATCCACCATTATATGAACCGGCAGGGAAACGGCGGCATCACATCCGACTTTCTCGCACAACATGGATTTGTATGAATCAAACCTGAACAAAAGGCAACCCTATGCTAACCCCCATCCCTGAAATACTGGAAGAACTGAAACACGGCAAAATGATCATCCTCGTGGATGATGAAGACCGTGAAAACGAAGGCGACCTGGTCTGCCCGGCGGAAACGGTCACCCCGGAAATCGTCAATTTTATGGCGACCCACGGGCGCGGCCTCATTTGTATGCCCATGGAAAAGGACGACCTGAAGCGGCTGAACCTGCCACCCATGGTGTCGGAAAACACGGCAAAATTGAGCACCGCCTTTCACATTTCCTTTGAAGCGAAGGAAGGGGTCACCACCGGCATCAGCGCCCACGACCGCGCCCATTCCATCCTGGTAGCGGCAGACCCAAAAATCACAGCGGATGATCTGGTGCGACCCGGCCATGTATTCCCACTGTGCGCCCGGGAAGGCGGCGTGCTGGTGCGCACCGGCCAGACGGAAGGTTCCATTGACCTGATGCGGCTGGCCGGATTGCGACGCGCCTCGGTTATCTGTGAAATCATGAAGGACGACGGCTCCATGGCGCGTATGCCCGACCTGCAAACCTTTGCCAAACAGCACAATCTCAAAATATGCTCCATTGCCGATATCATCCGCTACCGCCGCCAAAACGAGAAACTGGTGCGGCGCGTGGCCCAGGTCAACATGCCCACGGAATACGGCGGATTCAACCTCATCGCTTATGAAACCGACATAGACACCTATCAGCACCTGGCCCTGATAAAAGGGGACGTGGCAGGGCAGGAAGATGTGCTGGTACGGGTCCATTCGGAATGCTTCACCGGGGATGTGCTCGGATCGCTGCGCTGCGACTGCGGCAACCAGCTGCACAACGCCCTGCGCATGATCGATCAGGAGGGATGCGGCGTACTGGTGTATATGCGCCAGGAAGGACGGGGCATCGGCCTGATCAACAAACTCAAAGCCTATGAACTGCAGGAGCAGGGCATGGATACGGTGGAAGCCAATCTGCACCTGGGCTTTGATGCTGATCCCCGCGAGTATGGCATCGGCGCACAGATATTGAACGATCTGGGCGTGACCAGTATGCGCCTCATGACCAACAACCCCGTGAAACGCGCCGGTATCGAAGGCTACGGCCTGACCGTGTCCGGACGCATGCCCATCGAAACCCCCATCTGCGACACCAACCGCAGATACCTGAAAACCAAAAAGGAAAAAATGGGACACCTTCTGTCGGATTAAAGTGTCCATATCGTCCATACTGTCCATTCAGTCCATAAAGGAGACCAAAACCATGACCAAGATTCTACAAGGCAACTTCAACGGCGAAGGCAAGCGCATCGGCATTGTCGTTTCGCGCTTCAACGAGTTCATCACCTCGAAACTGCTGGGCGGCGCACTGGACGCCTTAACCCGCCACGGCGTGAAAGAAGAGGATGTCACTGTGGCCTGGGCGCCGGGCGCTTTTGAAGTGCCGCTGGTGGCCAAGCACATGGCGCAGTCCGGCAAGTATAGCGCTGTGCTGGCGCTTGGATGCGTCATCCGCGGCGCCACGCCCCACTTCGATTATGTGGCTGCGGAAGCCGCCAAGGGCATCGGCCATGTCATGCTGGACACCGGCGTACCGGTGATGTTCGGCATTCTGACGACGGACAGCATTGAGCAAGCCATCGAGCGGGCTGGCACAAAGTCAGGCAACAAGGGTTCGGATGCCGCCATGGGCGCACTCGAAATGGCCAACCTGCTGGAGCAACTATAAGTGGCACGCTACGCCGAAAAATCGCTGGGCAGACAACTGGCTTTCCAGTTTTTGTTCAGTCTTGAGTTTATGGACACACCCTGGGAACATGCGCTGCCCGAATTCTGGCGCATGCAGCCCGTATCATTGACCAATGACGGCTGTGATGACGACGAAATGCCTGTGGCAGAGCGCGCTTTCCTGGAAAAGGCCAGCCCCGCCAAGGCGGAAGAATATGCCAACGAATTGATCCAGGGAGTCTGTGAATCGCGTCAGGAACTGGACAACCGCATCACGACCCTGCTGGATAACTATAAACCGGAACGGGTGGGACGCATTGAATGGGTCATTACCCGTCTTGCTCTTTATGAACTGCTAAACTGTGATCGCACGCCCGATACGGTCGTCATTGCGGAGGCCGTGCAGTTGGCCAACTGTTTCGGCGACCCAGACTCGCCCCGCTTTGTCAACGGCTTGCTGAACCAGCTCGCCTCTGCGGATGTCACCACCCCTGACGAGGAAGAAACATGAGCGCGTGGGTGGATTTACACCTGCATTCATCCCGTTCTGATGGCACTGAAACCCCGGAGGAACTGGTTGCCCGGGCGGCAGCCACCGGGGCCGCCGCCATTGCCCTCACAGACCACGACACCGTTGATGGCGTGTTGGCGGCGCAGCAGGCGGCGGCGCAGCATGGAATGGCGTTTCTTCCGGGCGTTGAAATCAGCGCCTGTTTTGATGGGAGGGAACTGCATATTGTTGGACTCGGCATTGACACAGAGGCACCGGCATTGACGCAACTCCTCGAACAACTTTCTCAGATGCGGTGCGACCGAATGGATACTATCATCAGACGCTTACAGGACAATGGCGTCCTTGATGAAACGCCCGCAGCTTGCAGCAAAAATACCCGGGGCGGCATGGGACGCATGCACGTGGCCGTGGCGTTGCACGAAATGGGAAAAGCGAAAACGGTACAACATGCCTTTGACAAATATCTCAACCGCGGCTGTATAGCCCATGTGCCCAAGCAACTGCCGGAAGCAGCACAGGCTGTAGCCGCCATCCATGCCGCAAACGGCCTCGCGTTTATGGCCCATCCCGGACTCGGTCGTTGGATGTTAAAACAGATGGACCGTTTGTTAACCCTTCCCTTTGATGGCGTGGAAGCATGGCACCCCAGCCACACCCCTTCCATAACAAACGAAATCCTTGAGGTTGCATTGAGCCATCAATTGTTGATCAGTGGCGGCAGTGATTGCCACGGCAACATAAAAGGGGAAGGCACGTCCCTGGGACGCATCAGGACGCCTATCATTCACTTTCGTCAGATTGTAGATGCCTTACACAACGCTCTTAAAACCTGATTCTGTAGGGTGGGTGAAGCGAATGCGAAACCCACCAGAACAAACGGCTACATCGAAAATGGTGGGTTCCGCATTCACTTCACCCACCCTACAATATGCAATTAATCGTTATTGGTCGACAAGTCGCTAAATTGAACCTAACTATCACTTTTAATTGCATTTATGGTTCTTATGGAAATTTAGTTGATTTTCAACGTTTTTAATTGTATAATGTGACTGTAGCAACGGCTATGTGGGTCGTTGTGTTTGCGCATTTATTTACGCAGTGAATGTCTTAGTAACAGTCCGGATAAGAGCCGGACAGAAACAACCATCAAAGGAGTAAGGAAAGTCATGAAAAGAAAAGGATTCACACTCATCGAGCTGTTGGTCGTAATTGCCATTATTGGTATTCTTGCGGCCATCCTGCTTCCCGCCCTGGCCCGCGCACGCGAAGCCGCGCGTCGCTCCAGCTGCCAGAACAACCTGAAACAATGGGGCTTGGTGTACAAGATGTATGCCAATGAATCCCCGGGCGAAAAATTCCCCCACCTGCAGGTCACCAA
>CAZBNU010000157.1:0-9840 GCA_964493075.1 uncultured Nitrospirales bacterium
TGATGACCGGCTACCATGTGATGGCAAAGCCTGCGGGCCCGGCCTGCAACCTGCGCTGTACTTATTGCTTCTACTTGGAAAAGTATAAACTTTATCCGGAACGCAAGCAGCCGATCATGTCGGAAGAAACGCTGGAAGCCTATATCAAACAGTATATCGAAGGGCTGTCCCATCTGCCGGAAATCCATTTTGCCTGGCAGGGCGGCGAACCCACATTGGCAGGACTGGATTTCTTTCGTAAGGCGGTGGAACTGCAGCAGCAGTACGGCGGCGGACGCACCATCCATAATGCGTTGCAAACCAACGGTATCCTCATTGACGACGAGTGGGCGCAATTCCTTGCGGAAAACAATTTCCTGATCGGCTTATCGCTGGACGGGCCGGAACGGTTTCATGATGCCTTCCGACGCAACGCCAAGGATGAGGGAACCTTCAAACAGGTCATGAACGCCATGGAAACCATGAAACGGCACGGCGTGGAGTTTAACATCCTGGCATGCGTCAATAGGAAGACCTCGGAGGCGCCGGAAGATGTGTATCGTTTTCTGCGTGCCCACGGATCCGGCTTCATTCAGTTTATCCCCATTGTGGAACGCAGCACCGGCGATGACAGCCCGGACGAATTGACGCTGGTAAAACCTGACAGCGACCTGGACGCCACGGTAACGCCTTGGAGTGTGCAGCCGCTACAATACGGGAAATTCCTGTCAACCGTATTTGATCTGTGGGTGCGAAGCGATGTGGGCACGGTTTTCGTGCAGTTGTTCGATACGGCGTTGGAAGCATGGATGGGCTATGATCCCAGCCTGTGTTACTTCCGGGAACAATGCGGCGACGCCATGATACTGGAATCCAACGGCGACCTGTATTCGTGCGACCATTTTGTATATCCCGAAAATCTACTGGGCAACCTGCACGAAACGCCCCTGTCTGATATGGCGCGTTCCTCGGAACAGTTGGCTTTTGGCGCGGGCAAGAAGGAGAATCTGCCTACGTATTGTCGTGACTGCACCTACCTGTTCGCTTGCCACGGCGAATGTCTGAAACATCGCTTCCTGACCACACCAGAGGGTGAGCCAGGACTGAATTATTTGTGCGAAGGCTACCGCTATTTCTTCAATCACGTAGACCCGTACATGCAGTTTATGGCGAATGAACTGCGTAACCGCCGCCCCCCTGCCAACGTCATGGAGTGGGTGAAACAACAGGACGGCAAAGTATCCAAAACCGCCAAACCTGACCCAAACCAACACTGCCCCTGCGGCAGCGGAAAGAAGTATAAGAAGTGCTGCGGTAAGAATACGTAAACTGAATGGCGGCAGCCTACATTCCACTGACTTGTTTTATAGCAAACAACTGGGTATGCGTCCAAAATTCAGGACATCCCCTTCCCCGTAACCATGTTCTGGCCCGCGTATTTACCGACGTAGATTATGAATTCCCGTCGCTACGTTTTGCTTCGTAGAACGACTGAAGTGCGTTCCAGGTTTCGTCACTTGTGCCTTTGGCTACGGGTAAGGCTGGCAGGGAGGTTATGAAGGTGCGGCCGTAGTATTTTGAAATGATGCGGTTGTCCAGAATGATTACAGCGCCCCAGTCGGTGCGGCGGCGTATGAGCCGTCCGAAGCCCTGGCGTAGTTTTATGACGGCCTGGGGTACGGAGTATTGCATGAACGCATTGCCGCCGGCCTGTTCGATGGCCTGGGCGCGCGCTTCCAGCACCGGTTCGGAGGGTACGCGGAAGGGCAGCCGGGTCACGATAACACACTGCAGCGCATCTCCGGCCACATCCACGCCTTCCCAGAAGCTGTCTGTGGCGAAGAGCACGCTTTTGGGGTCTTTGCGGAAGGCATCGAGCAACTGTGACCGGGTTGCCTTTCCCTGGCACAGGGGCGTAATTCCCTGTGCCTGCAACTCCTCTTCCAGTGTGCGGTAGGCGTGGTCAAGGGCATAAAAGGAGGTAAACAAAATGAAGGCATGGCCGCCGGTTATTTTAAGAATGCGCCGGATGCTTTCTTCGCAGGATTCCAAAAATTCCGGTGAAGAAGGCGGCGGTGTATCTGTGGGAATGCAGAGCATGGCCTGTTTTGCGTAATCAAAGGGCGAATCCAGAAGCAACACCTGTACCTTGTCCTCGTCAAGCAGATCAAGTCCCACGCGGTTCTTGAAGTAGGTAAACTGTTTGCGCACGGCCAGGGTTGCCGAGGTCATGACAACAGTGTCCAGGTTGTTGTATACCCACTCCGCCAGCGGTTTGCCCACGGCCAGCGGGCATCGAGCAACGCGCACATGGGTTTCATACTTGCTATCTATCTCGATCCAACGCACCGTATTGTCTTCCAGCGTGTCCCGTGTACATTCCCCAAGTGCATCGGCAATGTTCTGCATCTTGCGTATGAGCGCGGTCAGTTCCAGAACTTCCATCAGCACTGGCGACTCGTCTTCCGGTTCATAAGGTTTAATGGTGGTCAGCTTTTCGAGCAGCCCTTCGCAAAACCGGACGAGGGCACGCAGGTTGTTCACGGCGGGCATGATCGTTTCATCATGGAGCCGTCTCAGTTCGGGTTGTGCCAAAATATCTGGGGTGAGCCGCCACTTGATTTCCCGGCCCAGCTGGCCTGCCGCTTCTGCGGTGTATTCACGCAGACCGGTGAAGGCCTCGTCGAGGGCGTCGAGGGTCAGGAGCAGGGCGGGGTGTATCTGGTTGTCAATGAGGGCGACAAAGGTTTCGTATTCTTCAGTGGTCACCTGCGGGCAATTCCGCATCAGCTTCAGTTTCAGAAAGGGAATCAGTCCCCTTTCGTTTTGCATTTCAATGCGCAGCAGCCGGCCCAGCGTTTTCTGGGTTGCGGCACGGGTGGCGTTTACGCCGAAATACTCCGTGGCGGCGTCCTCAATGCTGTGGGCTTCATCAAAAATGACCCGGCTGTATTTTGGCAATACTGCGGCGCCGGTGAAGTCGCCCAGTTCCTTCTTCACGGCGACATCGGCGAAAAGCATGTGGTGGTTCACAACGAGCAAATCCGCCCGGGCCATTTCCTTGCGTGCCGCCATAAAGAAACAGGATTGAAAATGGCGGCAGCTGCCTCCGGCGCACATGTCCGCTTCGCAACTAACCTTCTCCCATACGGCACGGTCCGGGACGAAGTGGAGTTCTGCAAGGCTGCCGCCGCGGGCATCGTCCGCCCAGCTGTTCAGGAGACGCAGTTGCCCGGCGCCGGTTTCATCGTCAAACAACGAGATTTCGGCAAAGGCATGTTCCAGTTTCCGGCGGCACAGGTAATTGCTGCGTCCCTTCACAAGACAGGCGTGAAGGGGTTCCTCCATTCCTTGCTGCAACAGCGGCAGGTCATGATGGATGATCTGCTCCTGGAGGTTGATGGTGCGTGTTGAAACAACAATCCTTTCTTTGTTGTGTTTTGCCCACTGCAGGGCGGGGAGCAGGTAGGCCATGGTCTTGCCAACACCCGTGGGCGCTTCCACCACCACCATGCCGTCGTTGTTGAAGGCGTCAATAATGGCCTCCGCCATTTTCACCTGCTGCGGACGCAACTCAAAGTCGCCGATGCTTTTCGCCAGCGTGCTGCCGTTACTGAATTCCCGCACCAGTTCCCGGGCATTAAGCAGGGTCTTTTTCCGGGGCGTGAAAGGCTCCACTACCACATATACCCGTGTGGCGGGATTGTCTATGATAAATACGCCATGACCATGGGCACTGTATATTGCTGCCAGTTCCAGGTCAGCATTACTTGGGGCAAGATTTCCGGAAGGGTGGTTGTGAATCACCACTTCGCGCGGGTTCAACTGGGTAAAAAGCGCTGGCACCGCTTCGGCATGACCCCGCGCCAGAACGCGCACCTCATCCACCATGCCCTGTGCGTCAAGGATGCCCGCAAAAAAGACCTCGCGCCCGCCTGCTGCAGTAATCTGTTGTTGCAGCAGGTCCGCCGCAGTGCGGGTAATGCGGTTTAATATGGCTTCGCCGTCCGGCATGGAAGAGATGTTTCCTTGTGCAAAATAACTGGAAAAAGAAGGGCATGTTGAAGCATGTTCAACATGCCGCTCAGCTATGGTGTTAACTTCTGTTGTTATTTACTCAACACTTCCTGCAGCTGTACGGGTGTGCCGCCACGGCGAACACTTTCGTGGGCGGCTTCCATGAAAGCAAACATTTCGATGGATTCTTCCGGCTGCACGGGCGGTTCTCCGGTGTTGAAGAACTTGATGATTTCTACTACAAGGGGGGCGTAATTGCCGTCCTCTTCCTGCTCGGCTACGGCCTTTGTGCCGAACACGGTAACTTTGTGAGGTGCCGCGCCGGTGCGCAGGCCATAGAGTGTGCCCACGCGTCCGTCTTTCCACAAGCCCGTAGCGACATGGAATTGCTCGGTCTTGAGGCAGGTAACGCTTTCACAGCCGGTACCCATGATGGTAAACAGCGCTTCCGTGGGGTGAACGCCGTACCAGAACAGGTCGGGATGGGTAGGCTCAAGATGGCATGGACCGTAGGAGATAGCGCCACGCACTTCGCCCACATCGGTGGCTTTCAGGGCGCGCATGCCGTCATAGAAGCGGTAGGAAGAAGAGGTAAACCACGGCACATTATGTTTCTTGCCCAGTTCCGAAATGGCAACGGCATCTTCCAGCGAACCTGCCAGCGGCTTGTCAATGAAAACCCGTTTGCCCGCCTTGAAAACCGGCCGCACCTGTTCAAGATGGGGACGTCCGTCAACGCTCATGAGCAACACGGCATCCACCATGGTGCAGAGTTGTTCAATGGAATCCACAATCTCCACGCCGAACTCCTTCTGGAGTTGTTCGGTGTAGCCATCCACGCGGGAGGCGCTTGATTCCAGGTCCGGGCTGCCGCCTTTGTACGCGGCAACGATGCGTCCGCCCGGCACATGGTTCGGGTCATCGGTATTGTGAAGCACCTTTGCAAAGGCGATGACATGCGAGGTGTCCAGCCCGATCATGCCGAGTTTCAACGGTTGCTCTTCGGCAACACCGTGAAAACATACCATCGTTACCGCCAGGGCCAGCGCTATTACAACAAATAGTTTCATCTTACAATTCTCCTTGTTTTGGGTTGCTATGTCTAAAATCGGTCTATATGCCAAACGAAGGGGGTACGCCTCGGGAAAAGGGTGGCAAGCAATAGGGTCCCGGAAGCATTGACGGCGCGGCGCTTCACGGCAAGCATTTCATCTGGATGCCGCGCTCCTGCAAGCAGTTGCGCGAGCTCCACTTTGGTCAGACTGATCTTGTTGATGCCATTCATAGCCGCCACATCAACCGCGCCATGATGAGCGCGGATACGGTAGGGACTGCGTTCTACAATCAGCGTGATCTCAGCACAGTGGTCGGCTGCCCCGGCAAGTCGTGACTCCCATTCGGGAATCATGCACTCCAGTGTCTCTTCTACATTAACCACCGCCATCATGCCGTTGCTGTCGCGGGATACGTGCATTTCATGGTCGGAACGATATTGCAGGAGGTAACGAACAAACGGATGGGAAGGCGGCATGGTGAAACGGATGCGCGACGTGCATGCTGTTTTTGCAAGGGTCATGCAGGCGTTGAGTACCGCTGGACACCACCCATACTCCAGAATACCCGCTTCTTCAACGGTATAGTCCGCGCCGTGTGCCTCGCCTATGAAGTACGCCACCACCCGGCCCTTATCGTCTGTAAGGATTCGTGCATTTTTCCAGCGGTCCCAGCGGCTTGACAGGTGGCCGCCCAACCGGATAATGGAGCAGGCCGTGTCGCCGTCGTTCCGGGCGTGAATTCGCTGCACAGAAGGGATATCGCCGGGTTTCATGGCGCGATGCTTGAAGGGGAGTGCCGGCGCGGCGCCCGCCTCGCGCACGTCTATAACGCTCGCATATTCGGGCAGGGCGGAAGCAAAGCCCCAACGATGATAGAAATCGGCAATACCGAACAGGGCGGACACATGATAGCCGTGCCCGTGCAAATACCGCATGGAATCCGTCATCAGGCGTGCAGCATACCCCTTGTGTCGCAAGGGCCCGGCGGTGGTCACGCAACCGAAGCCGCCCATCTTCAGCCGCGCTTCGCCGATGCGCACGGTGTACGTGAACAGGCGCAGTGCTGCCGCCAGTTCACCGTCGGCGTACAAGATGCGGTTATGCTCACGCTTGTATTCGGGATAGCCCTGGTCGGTAACGTCCAGCCAGCGCATGCCCTGATAATAATCAGAGAAATGAACACGCGCCATCAGGTCTTTGGCGGCATCCAGTTCTTCTGCGGTTTCAACGCCTTTTATAACAATATGCGACATGATGCACTCCGAAATCACAAATGGATAAAAACAGGGAAGGATTGTCGTTTCTCAGCACCCTGAAAGTCTTTATCATAAAGTATTGCGCTGTGAAATACAAAACATGAGGAAGCGCAAGGTTGTTACGAAACGCAATCATATTGTTTCCTTGTCATGGCTCGTAGCATAATGATATCAACATTCAACAAGGGAGAATTGATAATGCCGGAACTGTTGTCACATCAGGCAATACGCGAAATGCTGCCGGAACGCTCCGCTGCGGGACACAAGGGCACCTTCGGCCATTTGTTTGTGCTGGCGGGATCGCGTGGTTTTGCGGGTGCGGTCAAGCTGACCTGCAATGCTGCCATGCGTTCCGGGGTGGGGTTGATTACTGCGGGGGTGCCTGCGCCTCTGGCGGATGTGCTTGCTGCCTCGCTGGTGGAACCGATGCTGCTGGCGTTGCCTGCCACAAAGGAATGTACTCTTGCCTATGAGGCATTGGTAACCATATATGATTTCATAGCAGACAAGTCTGCCCTGGTTATCGGGCCGGGGCTTTCTCAGAATCCTGCAACAAGACATCTGGTGCGGCGACTGGTGTCGGAATGTTCGCTGCCGTTGTTGGTGGATGCCGACGGTTTGAATGCGCTTGCTGAAAAACGCGGACGGCTTGCTGACCGAAAAACCAGCGCCTCGGATGTGGTGTTTACGCCTCATCCCGGCGAGATGGCACGGCTTACGGGATTGACCACGGGCGAAGTACAGGCGGAACGTGCAACGGTTGCTGAGAAATACGCCTCTCTATGGCAGGTGGTGGTAGTGTTAAAGGGGGCGGGCACACTTGTCGCTGCGCCGGATGGCCGTGTAAGGCAATGCCCCACAGGCAATTCCGGCATGGCAACTGGCGGTTCAGGGGATGTGCTGTCCGGCATCATCGGCGCTTTGCTGGCACAGGGACTTGATGCTTTTGAAGCATCCTGTGCGGGGGTGTATGTCCACGGCCTTGCTGGGGATATTGCGGCGCGGAATAAAACGGAACGGGCGCTGATCGCCAGCGATATCATTGACGCGCTGCCCGATGCCTGGCGCGAAATTGAGAGTGCAGGATCATGAGTGGCCTCGGTGATCTCGGTGAATTCGGGCTTATCCACAAACTGACGGAACAGCTGTCCGGAAACAAGTCCCTGCTGTGTGGTCCCGGCGATGACTGCGCTGTGGTGCAGTTAGGCAATACGCGGGTACTGCTTTCCTGCGATGCCATGGTGGAGGGCGTACACTTCCGATGCGATTGGGCAACGCCCGATTCCATCGGCTGGAAGGCGGCAGCGGCGGCGTTGAGTGATATTGCCGCCATGGGCGGTGTTGCCCGTTGGATGCTGGTGACCTTGGGCTGTTCGTCGGATACCGATCCGGAATATCTGGCAGAACTGTACAGGGGCATCGGCGAACTCACAGAACGTTACGGCGTGGTTGTTGTTGGCGGCGACACCGTTCATGCCCCCAAGGGTATCCTGCTGGACATGGCGGTGGTGGGCGAGGTGGAAGCCTGCAGCGAACCGAAATACCGAAGTGGCGCGCAACCGGGCGATGTTGTGTTTGTGACGGGCCATCCTGGCGCGTCGGCGCTCGGTATGGTGGGGCTGAAAATGATTGATGGTAATGCGCCGGACACTTTAATAGAAGCGCACACGCGTCCGACACCCAAACTTGCCGAAGGTGCCTGGCTGGCACGAGAAACGGCGGTGCATGCCATGATGGATGTAAGTGATGGGCTGGTTGCCGACCTGGGGCATATTGCCGAGCGCAGCGATGTCGGCATCGCAATCAAAACAGCGCTATTACCCATATCGCCGGATATGCGCCGTTACGCCGAAAGCGTCGGGGCGCAACCAGAACTGTATGCGCTGGGCGGGGGTGAAGACTACGAACTTCTGTTCACTGTATGCGGCGAAGCGGCGGACGACCTGTATCACCGCTTTACCAACACATTCACGCTGCCGCTTACGCGGATTGGCGTGGTGCAATCAGGCAAGCCCGGCGTATGGGTGGACGGCAGGCTGTCCCCGCCGCAGGGGTACGATCATTTTGCTGGTGGAAAATAGTCCGGTTCGTTGCCGGATTTCCACTTGATGTTGCAGCCAATACTGGGTTTCTGCGGTTCCGGCACGGGACTCCCCGCAAGCACAGCATCCAACGCGGCACGCAGATCGGCGCCGGTGACCAGGGTATCATTGCCAGGTCGGGAATCATCCAGCTGCCCGCGATAGGCCAGTTTCCGGTCACCGTCGAACAGAAAGAAATCCGGTGTGCATGCGGCGCGATAGGCTTTGGCCACCGCCTGGGTTTCGTCGTAGAGGTAGGGAAACGTATAGCCGATCTGACGTATTTCCTCCGCCATTTTTTCAGGGCTATCGTCGGGATAGTTGGCAACATCGTTCGCCATAATAGCCACCACGCCTACACCCTTCTCCTGATATTCCGCACCGAGGTCGGCCAGCTGCAACCGCACATGTTTCACAAAAGGACAATGATTGGAAATGAACATGACGAGCAGCGCTTTTGCGTTTTCAAAATCTTTCAGCGATACGATGTTCCCCGAAGGGTCCGGCAACGCGAAGTCCGGCGCTGGTGTACCAAGTGGCATCATGGTGGAAGCACTCTGTACCATAAAATACTCCTTTCATTTATTCAAGCAAACAAACGAGGCATCGTCATTGCGAGGCACGAAGCAATCTCTTTTTCAAGATAGTCATCGCGTAACATCAGATTGCTTCGTGCCTCGCAATGACGGTATTTGTATTTCTTCAACTTATATACAACGGCGTTAATGCCAGCAGCACTTGTCCGCCATAGTACAGGGGCAGTCCGATATAGGCATTGATTCTTCCCGGGGCGACGAAGCGATCACGGGCAACAAAAATGTCAGAACAATAAAAGGACACGGCACCGCAAGGAATCAATAGCCCACCCGTGGTGTACGCCGCGCTGACGGACAGTGCTGTCATTAAGGAAATGACGATGATGTAGCCGTAAACCGGAATTTTCATTGTGCCCAGATGAGGATGAAGCCACCGCATTACAATAACGCCAGGTATCAGCATGATCACCGATACTAGAATGGTATCGGTGATCCCGATACCGTAGAAAACAAAAGCGGTGCAGTAACATACGTGTGCGAGGAAAAAGGAAATCAGGCCCAGCATAAAAATAATTTTTCCCCGTGAAACCAGGAACAAGTCGCCCCACCACGACAACACCAGTCCACCGAGAATGACGCAGCCGTAAACACTATGAATCCCACCTGACGCAACGCACAGGACAATAAAGCCGGTGGAGGCGAACATTTTGAAAAAACCGTAAATATAATGGTCCTTGGAAAAAAACCAAAGCAAAAGTGCAACCGCCACGGCAGTCAACACCACTGTGATCAGGATAATCTCCATGCTTTAATGTTCCTTTCTCGTTACTGCTCTATTTTATGAAATACGGCCCATCTGGCTTCGGCGTAGTTCCTCAAGTGTAGTAGAAAAAGAATCTACACTACAAGATTAAAA
>CAZBNU010000158.1:0-1379 GCA_964493075.1 uncultured Nitrospirales bacterium
TTCGCCTTCAACAGGTTCGCCTTCGCCTTCAACAGGTTCGCCTTCACCTTCGACGATCTCACCTTCGCCTTCGACAGGTTCGCCTTCACCTTCTACGAGTTCGCCTTCCCCTTCTACGGGAACACTTTCTACCACTACCGTTTCTGTGCAGGTTACGATGCAGTCCATGGGCGCCATACAGTACAGATGAAGCTCAACCTGGTACTCGCCTGGAGTATCAAACACATGGGAAGGACTCCACTCCGAACTTTCACTACCGTCCCCAAAAAACCAGCGCACAGATTCAGCATTTTCAGAGTAGTTGGTAAAAGTGACCGTTAAGGGAGCATAGCCTTGAAGGGTGTCGCTGCTGAATCTGCAAGTCGGCATAGGAGGCATTTCACCTTCGCCTTCCCCTTCACCGGGTTCCCCTTCGACGGGCTCCGGGCCAAGACTGATTATCAGTGCTACTGCTGTCCCTAAACCTACCGTTGTACCGGCAGCGGGATTCTGTTCAATCACCAGGCCGACAGGAACCGTTGGATGATACTGTTCTGTTACGGTGCCAAGAATCAGGCTTGCACTGATGATATCGCCTTCGGCAAAGTCCACGGGCATGCCCAGCACATCGGGAACAGTCACTTGGTTCATGCTTGTAATATCGGCGATTTCATCCCCAAAATAGAGAGCATAATAAATGCCGCAGGTGTCGGACTCGCCTTCGGTGGTACAATCCGGATACTGCTCCACTACAACAGGACCGCTGCCATACCGGTCGGAAATAAAATGGCCGGCAGCAGCAAGGGCGTCTTCCGCCTCCACATAATTCAACCCGCGCACATCCACGCATTCACACACGGGCGGTTCCCCTTCGATAGGCTCACCTTCACCTTCCGGCTCGCCCTCATACCAGGGCGGTAGTTCGGTGTTTAGTCCGCAGGGGAACAGCACGGAAGAAGCCATGAAACGCTGCCCGGCATAAGTATCAACGCCGGGACCGTATATGGCGGCCATGGGAAATCCTGTACGATGGCTTTCATTTGCTGCCGCTATATACAGAAACTCATCCATAGGAGACAACAATATAGACGTAGGAAATGATGGTGTCACGGCATTACCTGATTCAGGGAACAGGCGTGTTACAAATTCCAGTTTTCCGCTTT
Source organism: uncultured Nitrospirales bacterium (assembly GCA_964493075.1). Classification (GTDB taxonomy): domain Bacteria; phylum Hydrogenedentota; class Hydrogenedentia; order Hydrogenedentales; family CAITNO01; genus SLFT01. Next base: position 1,143 of record CAZBNU010000158.1, read on the forward strand.
CAGAAAAGCGTTTCAGCAGTCCCACAAATCCCAGCTCCGGAGCTATATCCGCCATCGTATAAATGATTTTGGACCCGTCAGAAGTAAAACAAGCGTCTCTGCTATTGCCGAGTCCTGTGTCCGGTCCACTATACGCCATGTTCCAACTCAGCATACCTGTATTCTCGTCACGATCATACACAATCAGTTCGTTAGGGTAGGCATAACCGACAATGAGGTGCTTATTGTCTGGCGACA
>CAZBNU010000158.1:1479-9805 GCA_964493075.1 uncultured Nitrospirales bacterium
TCGTACAGGGTCTGCCGCCATGCCAGTGAACCATCGGCGGCGTCTCGGTTGAACACGATGAGCGCACTGTCATCTTCACCCGTAACATAGACCTGTCTGCCATCCGGCGACATGGCCATGGCAAGTTTTCCGGAAAGGCCGAGTGCGCCATCCACGCCTGCGCGCAACTGTTCGGAAAGGATGAGTTCGCCATTCTTGGCTGAATGCTCAAAATGAACGATGGCATCGTCAACGTCAGAAGCTGTGTATACAGAACGCCCATCCGGCGAACAGGCTACAGTAAGGTTAAAGGTGCTTTGCAAGCCGCCAATATCGTTCACATCATCCAGGATGCTCTGTTCCAGCGTCAGTTCGCCAGTAGACGCATTTATGCCGAAAACAAAGAGCGCTGAAGGGTTCAGTTTGACTATGTCCCATCCAAGATACCATTGTCTGCATAAGGATGTGACGTATAGTTTGCTGTCGTCTGGTGCAATGGTCATTGATAACAGATTTCTGAAGCCGGGATGGGTTTCCCCAACTGGCAGTCCGGTATTGTTTGTGAAGGAGCTCAGATAGGTAAGTTCTCCGGTTACCGGATCGCATGTAAAAATCCTAATCAAGTCTTCGGTATTCATGTACAAGACCGTATCATCTGGAGAAAGGCATAGGTGCTTATACGTACCGCCAGAGCCGGACGGGTATGCTGAAAACGTATTGTGCGTAAGCAGCCCTGTTTCGGGATTGCGATTGAGTATCAGCAGCCCGGATGTTGTTGCATAAGTTGTGGAATTGTAGTTTCCTGAATTGGTTGCGTAGATGCGATTGCCATCATGCGACACTATGGGACGATACACCGTTCCGTCAAAGAGGGCTGGATCACTTAGATACGATTGTGTGAGCGATAGAAGACCCGTTTCGGGACTGCAACTGAAAACGAACATGTCGGCTGCTGTGTAACTGGTGGGGCCGCATATGTAGAGATGTTTCCCATCGGGGGAAAGGGTCCCATATTCAGGATCATTCATTCCTGTCAAGCCATTCTCACCATTGCGCACCACCTGTATCAGAAACAGCGCGCCAGTTTCGTCGTCACGGGCATAGACAAAGATACCGTCGCTTCCATAGGCGAGTACGTACAGATATGCGCCATTGGGAGACATAAACAGATTCTTGGGGATGTCTACGAAGGTCAGTGTTGGCACTCCATTTTCGTAACTCGTCGAGTCACTTATCGCCACCACATTTTCGAAGATGAGAATGCCGGTTTCTGTGTCGCGACTGAAGCAGGAAATCATTTCGTCATCCCGTGCCAACGCATAAGCATGTCGCCCATCCGGGGATACCACCATGTCCACCATATTGTTCATGCCTTTGGCGCGATGGTGGGCGGTTGTCAACGGCCATTCATAGTCTGGATAGGGGTAGGGTTCCGGTTGCAGTGGCGCAGGTTCCCACCGAATATGGTCCACCCAGCCGCAATCTTCACCGGCGACGTAGTCTGAGTCCTTTGAGTACTCCCAACTGATTGTTACGGTGCCTGGCCCAATCTCGTAAGAACGTTCCTGCCAGTCTGTTTCGCCGGATATGCGGTCCCACCGCTGGTTGCCCAGCCAGAGATTAAGTTCATCCCCAAATTCTCCCCGTTCCTCACAGGAAACCTTCCATAGGAAGGAGAGTGTTCCCGGACCAGTGACGGTGGTACTGAAAGAGTTTTTGCTGCTCTTGTTCAGCACACCACTTCGTACTGCCGCCCCGCCGCTCTGATGTTCATGGGACTGACCATACCATTGCTGCGGATAAGTCGCACCGCGATCCCATGTAAGGTCACAGTTGTCCACGGCCTCGCAGAAAGGCACCTCTGCCATGGGTGTCCACTGGACATGATCTACCCAGCCCTGATTTGGATAGCCTTCGTAACCCCAACTGAAACGCCAGAGAAGTTTTTGCGTGCCGGGCCCGAGAAAGATGGCTTTGTCAGCCCACTCTGTTTCCCCGATAATTCTATCCAGTAGAACATTGCTTGTAGCGCCAGCAAGAGATTCCAGATAGCCATAGGTACCGTTGTAGGCTTGCGGGCGTGTAGCAACTTTCCAGTCGAAAGAGAGAAGCCCCGGCCCTGTTACTGTGGCGGACAGGGTTGTAAAGGTGCGAGTAGCCACTGAACCGCTCTGCGCAGCAGAACCACCTTCCACAAAGTCCCTGTTTTGACCGAACCAGGGAGTGGCCGAAGTGGTCCAAGCCAGATCACAGTTATCCAGAGATTCACATAGCGGCGTTTCTGTTGCTGGCTGCCAGCGCACATGGTCTACCCAGGCGCAGTTCTGTTCTACTATAGTGTTCCAGCTGTAGGTCCATTTTAGATCATGCACACCGGGACTAATGTAAAGCGTTCGTGTACTCCAGTTTGTAATACCGGAAACCGTGTCCAGCCGGGTTGTATCCATGAAAAAGTCCAGCCGGTCATAATACCCCGGATTGGACCCTGTATTGACCTTCCAGTCAAAGACAACCTTACCCGGGCCTACAACAGTGGTGGAAACGGTTGTATAGGTCCTTAAGGGAACAGGTCCCGACTTCAGTGATGAACCCCCTTCGCGGGTTGCATCCAACTGACTTGACCATACGCCACCCGATGACGTCCAGGTCAGGTCGCAGTTATCCAGTGCGGCGCACATTTCGCCCGAATTGGGCGCAGGCCCCAGGCTGATGACAATATCCACAACACTGCCCGGCAGTACTTCCGTGCCTGCTGCGGGCGCCTGGCTTATCGTCTGGCCAAGAGGAACCGTGTCGTGGTGCGCCTCTGTTACCGCACCAAGACTTAACTCTGCAAGTACAAGGTTGTCTGACGCTTCGGACTGGGTCATACCGGCAAGATTTGGCACGATAACGTAAATTTCTTCACCTTCCCCTTCACCCTCGCCCTCGCCTTCACCTTCACCTTCTACCATTGAGGCGCATGTGTCATAATCCAGCTGGCAAAGTGCGTCCCATTCGGAATCACAACAATAAGGGTCGTTTAGTATAACTTCCTGATAGCAAGGATCATCTGCAGGATAGGGGGCGACAGCGGTACACGAAGTTTCCCCTTCGCCTTCCCCTGGCTCGCCTTCGACGGGTTCACCTTCACCTTCTACAGGTTCGCCTTCAGGTTCGCCCTCGCCTTCACATTCGGTTTCATCGGCCAAGTCGTGCATGTAAAAAGATACAACATTGAAGGGCGCCGCTACCACGACTTCCGTCGAGAAACCCGTGGCTGGATCGAAAGTGCTGTTCATGCAACGACTCGTAACTGAACCGTCCGCTGTGGAGCCGTTTACCCTGAGAGAATAGGCGGCAGGCGTCGTACCGGTCAGTTCAATGCGGTATGCCCCTGATTCCAGTTCGGGAAGCAAAGCACGTTGCCCGCCATTGCCGTTTACTACGAGAGATGCCCCGGGAATTTCCTCATCCAAAACCCCCGTTTCACTGTTCATACCCAGATGCCGTTCATCAGGGTCATAAATGTGCAGGTTCAAGTCGAAACTATCCTTGCCTTCCGGCTCGACTTTAACTTCAATTTCAGGTTCGGCATCCGCTGGCAATGCCGGTGCAAGCAAAGTAAGCAGCGCCATGGACGTTACCAACGACGGGAAAAAGCGTTCGCGGCCGTTGGTCGCGTCTGTGTTCAGCCAGTAGCCGTCATTTTTCTGCAAGTCAACCAGCCTCTGTGCAATTTCCGCGTGCCATACTGCGGGCGCATCGCTGCGGGGCAGTGTGCGCCGCCCTGCTACAGTCAGCGCCGCCGCCAGATTCAGACAGTAGGAGTAATAGTGATCCATGCCGAGGGTGCGGAAGTATACACTGCCCACCTGGCCGTACTCGCTTTGAGGATGCCCGAATCGGCGGAAGTTGTCACCAAGCCAGGCAAGTGCGCTCTGTACGTGTGGTTCGCCCAACCCTCTGCCGCAGAGCAGATTGGCATGGAGTCCCGCAGCAGTAGCGCGTCCCTGGTCTCCCTGGCTGAGGGGTCCGAAGGGATTAACCAGATCAATACTTTCAAAGAAGCCTCCGGGACTGAACCACTTCTGGTGGTAATCCAGCACGGTCACTGCGGGTTGGGTCCAGGTGAGGGGATGCACAAATCCCGTAAGAGCGGGGTCGGTGCTGAATGCCCGGTCCAGTGCTGTTAACGCCCAGAACGTGGAAGTCATGTTTACCTCCCCATCGCGATTGGTGAAAATGCGTCCCCAGCCGCCGAGAATGGCTTCCCATAGCGCTTCAAACGGTTCACCTACATACAAGTCAGGGTAGTTGCTCTTGGTTCGCTGCGTGGAAAGCAGGTAGGCGGATGCCTGCGCAATCTGCCCATGATATACGGGGTCTTTGCTCGCCATCAGCGCCAGCATGGCCAGCGCGGTTTCATAGGTCCAATTGGTGGCGAGCGACGTGGTAAAGTTTATGATGTCTCTGCCGAACTGACCATTCTCATATTGTTGCCCGGAAAGAAATTCAAGGGCCCGCGCTACATGTATTTCTTCAGGGGTATCGCCGTTTTTCATTAACGCCAATACCGCCAGAGCTGTTGTGCCCACCATGAATTGGTCGTTATCTGGATAGGCATCCAGCCTCCAGCTGCCATCCAGCCGCTGGTGTTCTTTCAGATAGCAGATGCCACGTTTTATTGCGAGTTGCGATTCTTTCGGCAGGTTCTCATAGGGTAGTGGGCGCACATCGCCCTCAAAATACATTGCACTGGTGACTCGCACATAACGCTCCGGGTCTGTGTTGTCTTCATATCTGAGGGAGGAGGCGCAGGGATCGAAATGCACCCAGTTGACAACAGGCTTTGCGGGAATGCCATAGTCATCTTTATAATTGTAAATTACCGGATAGGATCCTGGCGCGGTGGGGATAACCCGAGAGGTGTCAACCTGCCAGTTTGCGGGAGCATGCGAGTATTGAAGGGATGCGCCGCAACCGTCAACAACCTGTGCGTTATTTTCTGTAAATTTCTGTCCAAGCACAAAGCCGGTACGCTGTGCGCCGTTTATGACTTCCATAACTTCAATAACAGGCGGGTTTTGCGGGAAATTAGACACATAGCCGACGGCTGTTTGTGCATCGGCATGTTCATAAAACAGGAAGGTAAATTTGATCAGGGTAGTATCCATCCTCGGTATAATGGTCTGGAGTACAGCGCCGCTGCAGCTTTCTCGCAGTTCACCCACGGGGATTTCTGCGCTTCCCAGTCTGCCGCATGGCGCCTCCACAATACGGCTCGGCACATAAATGTAGGGGCCATCCGGGGCTTCAACGGTAATGGTGCGCTGTACTGGCAACGCAGCATTGCCTTTACTGTCGCTCACAGTGTAAGTCAACGTGTAGACACCCGGAGCGGGAGACACTTCGCCCGTAACAGTAATGTTTGCTGTCAAGTTGCCTTCACATGCATCCCACGCAGTGGCGCCTGGAAGAGTTGGTAATGGGTCAGATGCGCACAACACCAGGTCCATGCTGCCGGAACCAACCAGTATAATTTCAGGGGGGACGATATCGTTTGTACAAGGGTCAACAGTAGGGTTGGGAGTGAAGTTGTTCGAGGAGGCGGTATATTCCTGTGTTGGCCCCATCATCAATACGCCTTCGACAATACCCGTGGCTGGATTGATTACCGGCGACCCGGAATTCCCCTGATAACTGTCAATATTTGCGATAAAATGATTATCAAACACATTCTGAACAGTTATCTCATTGCCGAAGGTGTACTTGCGGGTGAGCCCCTGCGGGTACCCGATAACTCCCACTTGTGTTCCAGTGGTTATGGCGCCTTCATGCCGAATGGGAAGCGGCCACACACAAGGCATTTCCTCCGGGCGGTCGAGTTCAATAAGTGCAAAGTCAATGCCTACTTCCTGGTTAAAACCGAATTTTACCATTCTAGCCGCTTCATATACATGGGTACCGGGGTATAGTTTAGGAAAATCACCGGGCGTAGAACTTTGCTGGACAAAGCCAAATACAATGCGAAAAGCACCCAGCGAACCGGGTTCCTTGACACAATGCGCAGCGGTGGCAATCATCTGCGGCCCAACCAGAAAGCCGCTGCAGACCGGCAGTGTGGCTTGCCCGATAAAGGGTTCCTCCGCGCAAAGTGGCTGATCCTGGGGCATGTGAAAAGCAGAACTGGGATCAAACAGTTCTATTGTTCTCTTGTCGTATACACCATTTTGCACAATCTCCCAATTTTCCCCGTTCCATTCCATCATATCCCGTGGCACAAAAGCACAAACCGCATCACCCCAAGTTCCCATAATTCCGTCCACTTCATAGTGGTCACGCAGATTGTTGTCACCGAAAAGGGTTTTATCATCATTTGAATCAAAACTCTCCTCCGCAAGATGGGACTCCTCTGGTGGATTATTTTTTGCTGTACTATTGCTATCCAGCGCTTCCAGCATTTCCAAGGCATGCAGCATCTCCGTCGGATTGTCATCAGCAGCAGCCGCAGCTACGCTTTCATCCACGGAGGACAGAGGCGTTTCCTCTGAAGTCGCTTTGCTTACAAGCAGGATTGTCGTACTTACCAAGAGCAAAACCAGGGCAAATAAATAACTGCGGAATAACACGGTGGATTTGGCGCGGTACATAAGTAAACCTTTCCTGTACGACATTACATGCAGCCTGCATGTTACGATTGAGAAAAATAATGGAGATGACTTTAAGAACAGCATTCCTCGATACATATCGTCGCGTAATTCAGCATCCCATTTGAAAAAAAACTAACTGGCAGTATTGGTGTTGTCCTTACAACAAAGAACAACTCAATATACCAATGGCATATTTTATCAAAACTGATGCTGAACCAACAAATAAATTGACACAAGGAGGTTGAGCAGTAGCTTATGGGCTATTGCAGCAGTGACGTTTTTATCTACTGCAGCAGCAGGCGTTCGGATTCAGAATGGTGCAGGTGAATTCAAAGGGTTCGTCGTTGGGATTGGAGAACTGGTGCTTTTCGTTTGGGGCGACGAAGACGCTCTGTCCGAGCGATAACACATGGGATTCCCCGGCTTCATCCGTTACCACCCCCTTGCCGGATACTACGCGCACCACATGTTCGAAGTCATGGGTGTGATAGGGCGTATGCCCGCCCGGCGCAATACGAAACAGCCGCATAATCATATTCGTCGATCCATCCTCCGGCCCGACAGGAATACACATGGAAACCGCTTCCGCATCTTCCATATTCACCGCAACAAACTCCATCGCTCCATCATGCTTGATAATCATGGTTTATGCTCCTCGTTTCGTGTTTCGTTTACTACAGAGAGAAACAGCATTAATGCTCATTTCAAAGATCAGGTGTCAGGTCTGCTGGCAAGTCGGCAAACATGAGGGTGCTCCACGGAAGACCGGATAGGCCCATGTTTTCAGGACGGGTTTTACTCAGCGCCTCCCGCGACCAGGGCATGTCCATACCCATGCGACGGTGGTAGTGGTTGATGATTTTTTCGTACATGGGGCGAAGTTTGCCTCGGGCCTTCTCTGAAATAACCTCGTGGATGTCTCGCTTGTTGTAGGGAACATAGCGTTCGAAAGGCACCTCGTGACCCAGGTTATACTTGGCGGTGTATTCAAACCCCTTGGCGAGCCGGTTGTCATACTCGCTGTAGAGGTCAACGCCCTGTTTCCAGGCAATCTCGCAGGCGTTGACCAGGTATTCAAGCCCCATCTGGGTGTGTGCCTGGTCCCGTCCGCTTTCCTGGCATTGCCCGAAAGCATTAAAGTAGTGGTTGATGGCGCCGTTGCCTTCCCCGTTCCGGGTATACTTCACAGCACGTTCGAACATGGCGCTATCATCAAGGAATACGCCCATAGCCATCATGGTTTGTTGCATGGAAGCATCCCAGTTGCCGTTGGCGGCAGGAAAGAAATCCTGGATAATCGGATAGAATATGGTGCGTAACATGGACTCGAATTGCGCCTGCTCCTTCTCAGCCCATTCGTCCCAGGTATGCTTCAACAACTCTGCGGCATTGCAGTATTGAATACCGGCCATACCTACCAGCAGTCTTGTGTCATGATGACTGATCTTTTCCAGGGTGGACGACCATGCATACAGAATAGTCGCTGCTTTTTTGGCGTAGGCTACGTTATCGGTCATCACCCATTGGAGTGCCTGGGTATAGGCCGCCGCGCCACCACGCATGAAATCATCACCACCAATGTTTGGCTTGTTATAAGGGCCGCGTTGAACATGCGCGCGAGGTTCGGGTTCCCAATCCAGTTTTGCGTAAGGTGATTCCTGCAATTGCTTGAAGGCATCTGACCAGGGCTGTTCCCCCGCCTGAATTTTGGATTT
>CAZBNU010000159.1:0-4934 GCA_964493075.1 uncultured Nitrospirales bacterium
AGGCGACGGAACTGTCCCCAATTTTTTCGGGCGTGTATGTCAAAGCCGCAAAAAAGCGGGGACAGCCCTGGCGCATCTAGCCTAACATGCGAGTTGTAGCCCTTATATGCGCCAAGGGCAGTCCCCATTTTTTGCTTATCATTCATAGTTGTTCCAGGTTGTGGAGATAGACCGGGTTGCGGGCAACGCCTGCATTAGAACCGGCCATCGCGCGATTCGAAGTGGGTGGGTTTGTTGAGTAGTGTTCCGCCTTGTAATAACCAGTCCGCCACCCAGTGCATCAATTGGTCTTCATCCACCTGGGGCGGCCCGAACAGCGCGGTGGCGCAGGCATTGTTGCTGAGAAGCGCATCGGTTGCTTCTGTCCCTTCAAAAACCGGAGGCTTGCCGAATAGTTCCCCGAAGCGTTCCGCTATCTCGCGTACCTGCAAGGTACGGGAACCGGTTACATTTATTACCAGCGGCGGTGTTGCAGCGTGGGCGAGGGAGGCCAGCGCCTGCGCATTGGCGTCGCCCTGCCAGATGGTGTTCAGGTATCCCATTTCCAGAGAAACAGGTTTTTCTTCCAGCACCTTGCAGGCAATATCCACCAGCACGCCATAGCGCAGGTCGCAGGCGTAATTCAGGCGGATGACGGATTGCGGCATGTTCTGGGTGCGCGAGAAATGTTCAAATACGCGCTCCCGCGCCAAGGCACTCATGGCATACTCCCCCTGCGGATTGGGAGTGTCTTCCTTCTTCGAGCCGCCGCTGGATACGGGTGTCAGGCCGTAGATATTGCCCGTGGAAAAAACGGCGATACGGCTGTCCGGAAATCGGGTACACACCTCGCCCGGCAGCCACGCATTTATGGCCCAGGTGCGTCCCAGTTGGTTTGTTGCGCCAAACTTCATGCCCGCCATATAAACAATGTTTGCGGCATCAGGCAGTTCCTCGAGGGCACCGGGTTTCATGAAATCACAGGCAACCGTTTCCACACCTTTTTCTGTGAGGTAGTTCCTGGCTTCCGGTGAAGAGAATCGCGATGCCGCTATGACACGCCGGTTTACGCCTGCTTTATCCGAGGCGCGTTTTGCCATCACCGACAGGCTGGGGCCCATCTTGCCGCCTGCGCCGAGTATGAGAATGTCACCTTCCAGTTGTGCCATCACCGCCACCAAGTAGTCAGTGGGACGGCTGAGCGCTTCTTCGAGTTCGATTGCAGTAGCAGGGGCTGGTGCGTGGTTCATGGGTATCCTTTCGCTTGTAAGACTCAGATTGTAGCAGATTGTTTGGTGTTGCTCAATGATGATAATGGGACTTATGGGAAGAATGGGAAGTATGGATCACAAAGACTTTGAGCAACGAACCAAATTTCTTCTATCCTCCCTCCATTTTTCCCATACTTCCCATACATCCCATCCTCCAACACCATCCGTCTGTACACATTTGGCACACACTGCCACAGCCTGATACACTCTGGATTCTGGCGTAATGTAATCACGAAAGGCATAGAAACATGACAAAAACAGTCTATACCGGGAAACAACAATGGCATTCCATGCAGGAAGAGGCGGTGTTTCAGGCGGTGGCTGCGAATGCCGAGGGGTTGAAACAAGCGGACGTGGCGCAACGGCTGGAACAGTACGGGCCGAATTCGCTCGAAGTCCAGGCAGGCGACACACTTTTAATCATGGTGTGGCGGCAGATTAACCATCCCCTCATTTATCTGTTGCTCGGGGCAGGACTCATTTCGATTCTTGCCAATCACGCGGTGGATGCGCTGGTGATTGGTGGCGTGGTGCTGTTGAATACCGTCCTGGGTGTGTTTCAGGAGAACAAGGCGGGGAAAGCGATGGCATCGCTGCGAAAAATGGCGGCGCCCCATGCCCGGGTATTGCGCGATGGCAAGGCCATGGAAGTCGCAGCGGACGAGGTGGTTCCAGGCGATATTCTGCTGATTGAAACTGGTGACCGAATCGCCGCAGATGCCCGTGTGATTGAAAGCACCGAACTGCGCACAGATGAATCTGCATTGACCGGGGAAAGCGAACCGGTGTCCAAAAATACGTCTGTCGTGGCGGACGACAGCGCCATCGGCGATCGGCGCAATATGGTGTGGATGTCCACCGCGGTGACTGCCGGTCGGGGCCGTGCTGTGGTGGTGGCAACGGGCATGGGTACCAGCCTGGGCAGCATTGCCGGACAGGTGCAGGAAAGCGGCGATGATGAAACGCCCTTGCAACAGAAGCTTGCCAAACTTAGCACCATACTTGGTGTGGCGGGATGCGCTCTGTCGGTAATGGTATTTTTTCTTGGCATCCTGCGTGGACATGAACTGTTGGAAATGGTGTTTTATGCCCTTGCCACAGCAGTATCCGCTATACCCGAGGGATTGCCTGCGGTCATCAGCGTGACCCTGGCGCTGGGTGTGCAGCGCATGACCGGACGCAATGCTATTGTGCGGCGGCTGCCTGCCGTGGAAACGCTGGGGTCAACAACGGTGATTTGCACGGACAAAACAGGCACCCTCACACGCAACGAAATGACGGTGACACGCCTGTGGACTATGGACGCAGCTTGTGAGGTCACGGGAGGCGGTTATGCTCCCGAAGGAGAGATTCGGAATGATGCTTCGGTTTACACGCCCGAAACCACGCCGGAAACATTGCGGATGCTGCTGCGTATCGGGCTGTTGAACAACAACGCCAGTCTGTCACAAAACGAACAGGGTGTCTGGGAACTGAGCGGCACACCAACCGAAGGGGCGCTATCTGTTGCGGCACGCAAAATAGGGTTATCCCTTGAAAATGAAGAGGAAACAGCGCCTCGTATTGCGGAGATTCCCTTTTCCAGCGAATCCAAATATATGGCCACACTGCACGAAGATACGGCCGCTTCCGAAACCGTTGTTTATGTAAAGGGCGCGTCTGACCGGGTGCTTTCCCGTTGCAGCCATATTATGGTGAAAGGTGAGGCTGTTCCCTTGGGGGACGCGGAACGGTCGAAAGTGGAGAAGACCCTCGAGTCTTATGCCGATCAGGCGTTGCGCATGGTGGCAGGGGCATACAAGACACTCCCGGAAAAAAATGATTCTCTGGAACGTGATATGGTGGAGTCCGGGCTGACCTTTGTGGGCTTCTGGGGCATTGTAGATCCGGCGCGTTCCGAAGTCATTGAAGCAATACGCGCCGCACAGGAAGCGGGCATCCGCATTGTGATGATCACCGGCGACCACGCTGTTACCGCCAGCGCGATTGCCCGTGAAGTGGGCATTGCCGGAGGGGATGGCGATGCCATCACCGGAGCGCAGTTGGATGCGATGGAGGAGCAAACCCTCATTGAACAGGTGCGGCATGTAAATGTATTTGCCCGGGTATCGCCGGAACACAAGCTGCGCATCCTGAAAGCCCTGAAAGCGAACGGCGCAATTGTAGCCATGACCGGCGACGGCGTGAACGATGCGCCTGCGTTGAAGGGCGCCGACATCGGCATTGCCATGGGCAAGGGCGGCACAGAAGTGGCGCGTGAGGCGTCGGACATGGTGCTTGCCGATGATAATTTTGCCACCATTGTTCATGCTGTTGAGGAAGGGCGCGTCATTTTTGCGAACCTGCGGCGCGTGGTGTTTTTCCTCATGACCACCAACCTGGGTGAAGTGATTACGCTCGCGCTGGCGCTTATGATTGGGTTGCCGCTGCCTCTGACCGCCATCATGATTTTGTGGATAAACCTGGTAACAGACGGCGTATGCACCATTCCGCTGGGTATCGAACCCAAACACTGGGATGTGCTAAAGCAGCCGCCAAGGCCGCCAAGCGAAGGGGTACTTGATTTCATTACCTTACGACGCATGTTGATTCTCGCGCCCATTATTGCCGTGGGCACCATCGGGCTTTTCGCATGGGAATTAAAAATGGGAAGCGAGGCGCACGCCCAGACCGTGGCATTTGCCACGCTGGCGGCCTTCCAATGGTTCCAGGCATTGAGCGCGCGCACCATCAGGGTTTCCACTTTTTCCGTGGGGATTTTTAGCAACGCCTGGCTCTGGGCAGGCATAATGGGCGCCGTTATCATGCAAATCCTTGTTATCCATACTGCCATCGGCCAGAAATTATTTGGGGTAGCAGCCTTGACACTCACCGACTGGCTGTTGGTTGTTCTGGTGGCTAGTTCCATTTTTGTGGTGGATGAGATTATGAAGGTCACGGGATTTAATGGCCGCCAGAAAATACATGCACAGGAAGAATCCTAATTCATGAAGGGCAGGTAATAATCCAGCGCCCATGCTTCCTGTTGATAGACGTAACCCAACAGCATGGAATGACTGAACTGAAAGTAGCGCACGGATTTGCCCACAGGGGGCGCTTTGCCGTCCACGAGAATTTCTGCGCGCACGTACAGGTTGTTGCCGCCGCCACGGGATTTCAGGGACGTAAACGTAATGTCTTCCTTATACGATTTAAGCCGTTCAACATCGGCTTCCAGCCGTGCATTGTCTTTTGTCGCAACGCCTTCCTCGATGCTGGGGAGAAGGTGTCGCATATATTCAGCGGCCAGTTGCTGGCGTACCAGTTCTTCCAGTTCAGGCGCGACAGTATCGTTCGTCACCAGAATGCGCCACAAAAAGAATGTCATAACCAGGGCGATGATGATAAGGGCTGGGATGCCCTTAATAACAATTTTGGGCTCTTCGTGCTGGTGATTCATGATGTTGTTTCCCAGTGTTAGAGTGGGACTTATGGGACTTATGGGAAGTATAAGCCGAAATCGTTTCTTCACATATGTACCATAGGTCTCATATGTCCCATAGATCCCAGCCTAAATCCTCAGAACACGCTTCCAAGGGCGTATTCATACCCTCAATAACAGACTCCCGCATACCAGGAATAGAAAGCAGGTAGAGGGTTTCCTGTATGGCGCGCCAGTCCTCGTCAGCAACCAACAAGGCCGCA
>CAZBNU010000159.1:5034-9727 GCA_964493075.1 uncultured Nitrospirales bacterium
CCTTTCAGATAGGTGAGGGCCGCGGCGGCCATGGGCATTGGGCCGTTATTGAGCGTGGGTGATCCGAAGGCGATGGCAGCGGCGTCCAGAGACTCCGTGGCGATTTGGGTAAGGCTCGAACGACGCACATGATGGAGTTGCGCTTGTGCCCCGCCTTCCAGTGCACCGTCATAGATAGCGCGCGCCATCTGTTCCGTGCTGTGCCACATGCTGTCGTACAGGACCAGTACCTTGGGTTGCACAACGCCGCTGGTCCAGCACTTGTAGGCTTCCAGAATCTCCGGAATATGGCTGCGCCAGATCAATCCATGGGACGGCGCAATCATGGCGATGTCCAGTTGGGCTGCCGCTGCCATGGCACGAGAAACGGGCGTACCGTAGGGCAGCAGGATGTTGGCGTAATAGGCTTTTGCTTCTTCCAGTGTCCTGCACAAATCTGCTTCATCATCGAAGCGTTCTGACGTGGCGTAGTGCTGGCCAAAAGCGTCCATGGAGAACAATATCTTGTCCGCGGGCGACCAGGTGAACATGGATTCCGGCCAGTGTGCCAGCGGTGTCTGGATAAACTCCAGGGTGCGTGCGCCAATGTTCAGCGTATCCTTTGGCTTGATAATGTGCAATTTCCACGCCTGCATGTCATAGTACGAGGCGAGCGTCTGGCGACATTTTTCCGTGCAGACCAGCGTGGCATTAGGCAGCGCCGCCATGACTGCAGGCAATGCACTGGCATGGTCGGGCTCCGCATGGTTGCAGATAAGCCAGCACACCTGATCAAGGGGAACCAGTTCTTCGATGTTTTTCAGGAACAAGTCGCTGAACGGCGCTTTTACCGTATCGACCACTGTCGGTTGCTCATCCCGGATTACATAGGCGTTATACGTAGACCCGCGCTCGGTATCGTACCCATGAAAGTCGCGTATAGCCCAGTCCACAGCGCCTACCCAGTAAATATCATTGCAAAGAGATATATTCATTGTTCTTTTCCTTATTTGTGACTTGAAGGCAGCAACACATCGCTTGTGTTATGCTATTGGATGTAGAATTCTGTATATGATACCTTACTGGGCGTTATGGGAAACAATCGCGCATTTTCAATCTGGTTATATCAATCTGAGGGGGAGCAATTGGGGGTTGTTTAAACGTCTTGCATTTGTCACGTAAAGTATATATAATACGTGACAAAAAGAAGGGAATCAGATGGCTTCCACTATTTCAGATAAAGTACTTTTGAGAATACGTGGTAAAGGCAAAGGAAGTGTTTTTACACCAAAAGACTTCATTGATCTTGCGAGTCATGAAACAATTCGGCAAATACTTTCACGTCTTGAACGGGCAGGGACAATACGCCGCCTGCTGCGCGGCATTTATGAACACCCCGATTATAACAAGTTGCTGAACAGGCTATCGCCCGCAAATCCCGATGCCATCGCCCAGGCGCTTGCGCGTGCTCATGGGTGGACAATTTTACCGTCTGGCGAGACAGCACAAAATATGCTGGGATTATCAACACAACTGCCCGCCAGTTGGGAATACTTCAGCGATGGTCCAAACAAGAAGTATCTGTGGGAAGGCGGAAATATAACATTCAAACATCGCACCAACAAAGAAACAACCGCGCTATCGCCCACAACCGCTCTTTTGGTGCAGGCGTTGAAAAGTCTGGGGCAGGAGCATGTGGATGAAAAGACATTGGAGGCCATTCGGCGACGCATTGATAGGAAACAATGCATACTTGCCCTCAAAGAGGCCCGTTACGCGACCTCATGGGTATATGAGATAATCAGGAAACTGGCAACTACGGGGGAAATTGCTGATGCGTGAGGTAGCCCGACTTGGCGAAAAAGACAGGCGCGATTTGTTCAGGGCAACAGCGCAGGATATGGGCATTCACGAGGCTGTTATTGAAAAGGATTTCTGGGTTTGCTGGATACTTGATTATTTGTTTCAGGAAAGCCCGTGGCGTAAGCATCTTGTCTTCAAGGGAGGAACAAGCCTTTCGAAAGTTTATGGCGCCATCAAGCGTTTTTCCGAGGATATTGATTTGATTCTTGATTGGCGCCTGCTCAATTATGATGATGAAGATATGCTCACCGCTAACAGCGCAACCCGCCAGCAAGCGCTTGGCAAAGAAGCAAACAAACGAGCAATTGAATTCCTGGAATATAAATTTACACCTTTGCTCGGTTCCGTTTTGTCCTCGCGCGCGGCCGCTTCTATCAAAGTCGAAGTTGCCGCCCATAACGTGCTCGTCCAGTATCCCAGAGCATTTTCCCTTGATGCGATCCAGCCTTCGATTCGACTTGAGATTGGCCCGCTTGCGGCCTGGCTACCCAGCGAAGAACGGCTCATTCATTCGTATGCTTCGGAATATTTTCCTGAGATATTCAAAATGCCGGACACCAGAGTCAGAACTATTGCTGCTGAGCGCACCTTCTGGGAAAAAGCGACCATTTTGCATCAGGAGGCGCACAGAAGCCCGGACAAGATAATGCCGCCACGTTACTCACGACACTATTATGACCTTTTCTGCTTGAATCGCATGTCTATCCGGGAAAATGCCCTTGCCCAACTTGAACTTCTCGCCGAAGTTGCAGCATTCAAGATGCGCTTTTATTGTTGCCCCTGGGCCAAGTACGCAGAAGCCAAACCTGGTAGTTTGCGCCTTTCAGCGTCCAGTTATCACATACAGGATCTGCAGAAGGATTATCGTGCTATGGCTCCCATGTTTTTCGGTGAAATCCCCGTCTTTGAAACTATTCTGGCAGAACTTTCTGAATTAGAGCAGCATGTCAACACGATGGGGACCTTATAAGATCAAGAACGAAGGTCACACCGAAGCCGCAGTCTTATACATGGCTATTACTTTTTCCGGTTCGATTTCGGCGAGGATGTTGTGGATGGCACAGCAAACATAGCCGCTGTCCTGTTTCATGTGGGCCACCACTTCGGCGACCTGCTTTTCCACGTCTTCCACGGTGCCGAGGGGCAGGGTTTCCTGGGTGTTTACCGCGCCGCCCCAGAGGGCAATGCGGTTGCGCGTCTTGTCCTTCCATTCGCTCCAGTGATGGCCGCCCGCCGTCCACTGCACCGGATTCAATGCATCAAAGCCGCTATCGATAATGTCGTCGAGGATATCGTATATGGCGCCACAGGAATGGAGGAAAGTCTTGGTGTTGGGCGCAAGCGCGTGTATGGCGTCTGTAAAGCGGCGGTAATAGGGTCTGAACAGGTCGTGGAAAATCTGCGGCGCGGCGATGGTGGCGTTCTGCGTGCCCCAGTCGTCGGCACTGCACATGTACACGTCAATGCACGGGCCAAGTTCCGGCATCAGCCGCTCCATCTGGGCGATGATGTGGGTAATGGTGATTTCATGGAGTTCCGCCACAAATTCCGGTTCTGTCAGACACAGCATGGGAAACACCGCCAGACCGTCGTAGGCGTGAATGCAAATGCCCGCCTGAAATCCGTTGAACATGATGGCCCGATCGGTGGCTTCTCGAGCACGTCGCGCCAGCGAAACGATGGCGGCAACCTGTTCCTTCGTCAGCAGGGAATCGTTGAGCCGTTGGCGCACTTCGTCAAGGTCGGGCTTGGGCAGGTCCCCGGTCAGGATCAACATCTGCCCGGCATGTTCGGTTTCAAAAACATGCGCGCCGGGCGGCATTTTGGAATTGTTTTGCGGTTGTATTACCGTGCCGTCTGGCTGCGCCTCGAACATGGCAGGGTCAATCACTGCCGCATCAAGCCGTCCGCCAAAATCATAGGGATGCCAGATTTCAGGCTGGGGGAACGCATTGGTAAGATTGGGCTGCAATGCGCAAACGTCGCATTGGAGCGCATCCAGCACATCCGTTTCCGGCAACGCCAGCATCTGTCCCGTATCGTAGACACGCGGACGACGCGGCGGCAGGCCAAGCGCCTTAACCAGTGCCGGGTAGGCAAAGCAACTGATGTTAGTAGACGGCATGCCACCCAGGTCCAGGGGAACGCGGTCCGTTTTTTCAAAATTCAACGCTGCCAGAATGCGCTCTCTACCGGTCATAGGGTGTTCTCCAAAATTTAAGGGGTACGAAAAAACTCTCAGTCGGACAATGATACCCGTCCTCGACCCGTTTCCGCAATTTTAGGTTACGCTGCGCGAACAAAAAACGGCTTACTATTGGATAGCGACGCGTTTGGGTTAAAATATAGCCAGTTGTTTTCAGGTCACCTTTGCTGTTGAACTTATAATGGGCAGAGAACATTGTTCCGAAAATTTTCAATACCCTATCTGCTGTTAGATGCGGCGCTTGTCATTGTTATCGCTGCCGCAGGCGGCGTGTTTGCGTCACAGATGTTTGATGCCCTTGGCGATGATGTCTTGGAATGGCGGTTCAGCGTGGTGCTCGCGGCCTTTCCTTCGCCCGTGATGTTTGCTGCCGGTCGGGGCATGAACAATATCAACGTAGACGGCATCCCGGAACTGGCCGCTTTCTATCGGGGCGAAGTGTCTTCCTTTGATCCGGCGCTCATCCCCGAAGATTACGAAGGTTTTCCGCTGGGCGGTTCTTATGCCTACATGCACTTTTACCTGCTTTATGCCATCGGTTGGGCTTGGCGGCTCTTCGGCATCTCCTTTCACTCCATACATCTGCTGTGTATCTTTCTATACGTGGTGATGGCGGCCATTCTTTATGGCGTGTTTCGGCTGGGC
>CAZBNU010000160.1:0-8385 GCA_964493075.1 uncultured Nitrospirales bacterium
CGGTTCTCCAGCAGCGCACCTCTACGAGATTCGCGTTTACAATAATTAACGCGGGTAGCTAAAACTGCGTTCACCTGCTCTGCAATCCCTACTGTTCCATATCGGCTTCGTCATGATCCTTATGGGCGTCTGCAGGGTCAGGTTCGGGTAAAGATGGTGACTGTTGCTTTTTGGATTTTGCTCTAAGAAAAACAAAGACAATTAAAACAACAAGAAGCGCAAATACTACGGCTACCCTAATCCACGAAATCTCACTGAATAGGAGCGCAGCCTCACCCGGCATATTATCGGCAGTAACTGAACTGCCCGTCCCACTGTCAAGCGCCCATATTTTCCATTTGCGGAATCCTTCCCTACCCCTCCAAACCGATTCGTCTACATCTCTCTCCACCTTGTCAAAAAGAATCTTTGCCTTTTTCTGATCGCCATGGATACATGCCATCAAACAGTGTTGATTAAGGTAGTAGTTCGATTTGGGGAACTCTGTGGTAAGTTCAATGTAGCCTTTGTCAATCTTTACCCAGTCAAAGGAGTGTTCGTCTGCAAAGGCTTTATCACCCAGAAAGCCAACTGTCGAACCGGCGATCAGGGCATACATGGTATGTCCATATTCTTTCTGGGTGCGATCAAATACTTTTTCAGCGAAACGTTCAAGTTCGCCCGGGCGACCGCCCCAACGATGCGTAAGGCTCCACGCCTTTATGTTGTATACAGGGAAGTAGCCAAGGTCAATTTCGATGCCTTTTTCAAACATTTCATGGAGCTGATCGGTTTCATAACCAAGTCCTTTACACACGTAAAGTAGCTGTCTATAGAGATGTGGATCGTTGCCATTCAATTTTTCGGCTTCGAGCAGATAGTCCCTGGCGATCGCCAGTTCCTCTTTAAACGTTTTCCAACCCTTATTTGTAACGGAATCGGCGTAGCCGCCACCACGGGCTTCCCACCCATAATCTGTGTGCATAATGGCTTGGGTGATGAGGGGCGTCACGGATTGTGGATATGCGTTCTTCCACCGTTCAAGCAACGCTGTGAAATCCTCGCGATGTTTAGGAGAAATATCGCCACATCCCTTTTGTAATCCTTTGTAAAAAAAGTCCAGTTGCCATGCGCCGCCACTGTATCGGCACTTATACTGGCGAAGCCAGCCAGCGATTTCTTCTATTTCCTTGAAGTGCTCCGCGGCAAGCAGACAACCTGCCTCCTCGCTGTCAATTTGATCTTGACGGGAAAGGGGATCGCCCGCCTCGTGTGCGATATTCTCTTCCCCATTATCTTCGCACATGTTTTGGCTAATATCGGCGTCAGTATTTTCGTCTTTCACAAGAATGCCGCCTTTCTCGTTTTTCCGGCATACATTCTCAAGTGCAGACCCGGCTGACCCGCTACAAAACAGCAGCCCCTGCCTGGTGTTTTCGTTGCATTCATTTTCTTTAACGACAGCATTCGTGAACCAGTTGGCAACAACAATGCCGCACCAGCTGTTGCCGTTGCACGTATTGCCTGTAACATTACCCTGGGCGCCCCAGCACACGACGATCCCGTTGCGAGCGTTGTCATTAGCGGTATTGTCTTGAATCTCGACATTAACTGCCAAAGACTGCGCCACAATGCCGCTCCACACGTTCTTATCGGCTGTGTTTCCTATAGCGGTGCCGTTAGCGCCTAACTTAAATATAATGCCATAGCCATCGTTTTCCCTGCATGTGTTGCCTTCAACAACACCGGTTGCCCACTGTTCGATCATTATACCAGAACCTCTATTGCCCGAGACGGCGTTGTTCTTCAGAGTAATAGAGGTGCCCTTGCCAAGGGCTTTGACGCCCCATTTGCCGTTGTTGAAAAAGGTGTTTTCTTCTACAACGGCGTTCGAGCCCTTGGTAAGACTTATACCGCCCCATTCATTATTGATGCACGTGTTACGTAGCAGCGTTGCGGTTGTGCCTTCATTCCTTACGAAAATTCCCGCCTGTGAATTGTCTTCTAATCGGCATTCAACAATGCGGCTGATGCTCTTTTCATGCACAATAATGCCGCAACCGGCGCTTGGTCCAATAATGCACTTGCGAATTTCTACACTACTGTTTTTGATGCCAACTGCGTCTGGCCAGACTATTCTGGTGGGATTAAGTGTGGAGGCATCGGAATGCTCGAACTTGAATCCGGAAATGATACCGCCAGTAGTATCAATTACTTCCAGCAATTCTCCTCTCCGACTGGGCGCACGAACGATTGTAGTCTCTGCGCCTGCGCCCCGTAATTCAATGGCCGCCTTAAAGGTAAGGGTTTCCTCATAAACACCTGCTGCAACCTCTACCACATCGCCGGGTGCCGCAGCATCAATGGCCGCCTGGATGGAGGCGTAGTCTCCGGGTACAGTCAAAGTCTCGCCTGCAACATCTATGCACGCCAAAACTGCAGAACACATCAGTACGGTCACTACTACACGCATACCATCCCCTTTCTCATTGTTTAAAATTATCACTTTTTTTAGTCATACTGCTAAATAGTAAGGTAACCTTATCACAGATTACTGTAATAGTGCAAAACATCCCATTTATGCCATCTTAACCGTCCTACGTATCCTACCCCCCCCAAAGTAAACGCAACCGTTTACTTTGAACACAGGCATTATCACCGTTTCATCCCTGCCATTCAAGGCCATACCCGACTTTGACGCAAACTCCACCAGTTATTGCATGGAGCAATATAATTTACGAAGGAGAACTGGTATGCAACCCAAACTGATAGGTGACGAAAGAGGCGATTGGCAATACCACAGCACTGCTTGCCTTCTACCCCCTCTTGGCATCATGTGTTTGTCCTTGCCTGTCCGTGCCTGTCCCTGTTTGTTCGGCCTGCAAAATGCATCTTATCTTGCATGGCGAAACTAACGAAATATAAAAAACGCAACATATTGTATTAGTAAGTACATAACAGTCTATATATTGTGTTTAGGGGCACAGGTAGCCAGAAAAAAAACGTTCAAAAACGTTCAAAAACGTCATGAAATGCAAAAAAAACGATGAAAAAAAGCGAAATAGGTGACGTAAAGGAAGCAATTCTGTCTTATTTTTTCAGGAAATGTAACGATAAATTTCGCGTTAATCTGTTCCAACTTTATGGTAATGCCGGTGTCTATTTATACGTCCCCAGTTCGAGACCCCGGTCTACGAAGAAGCGGTAGGTTTCGTAGTCCACGGTATTGGGGATGGAATGGTCGGAGTGGAGGAGGTAGCCGTTTTTCTGCATGACTTCGGGGATTTTGCCGCGAAGTTCGCGGTCAACAGCGTCTTTATCGTTGCTGTAGAGGATGCGCACATCCATGCCGCCCATGAACGAGAGCACATGGCCAAACTGCCGGTACAGACGCAGCAGGTCCATGCCCGCTTTGACTTCGATGACCTGTAGACAGTCTATGCCCGCTTGGATCATGCCGGGAACGAGGGGTTCCACATACCCGCAGGAGTGCATGATCACGGGCATACCCCGCTCCTTCGCCCATTGGATGGTGCGCGTGTGGCCAGGTTGGATGATTTCGCGGTACATGTCGGGCGACATGAAGGGGCGGTTTTTGAACCCCATGTCCTCGAAGAACCAGAGGCCGTCGGGTTGTCCCTCTTCGGCGAACAAAATTTCCATGAGACCGATGGTGGTTTCAGCGAAGGTGGTGACCATGTCCTTCACCCAGTCCGGGTCTATCGCCATGCCCATGAGCATGTATTCATGACCGCAGACGGGGTGCATGAGTTCGAAGACATTGGTGCCGCCCCAGAAGAAAAAGCGGTTCTTTTCCGCTGCGGTGCGTTTGGCGTCGCGATAGGCCTCGAAATTGATGCGGGTGCGGTCGGGAAACAGGAAGGGCTTGATATGTTCATCCCAGCCGGCGCGATCTTTGACCAGAAAGTCCACATGCTCCGGGGTGGTATCGTGGGTCTTGCTACGACGCAGCACTGCACCGTTGCCGTCCCGCACCAGGATGGTTTCTTCCGTTTCCTCCACGGTCTCGGGTTCAAAATCGAGTTTCGCAGTGAAGTTGAAGGGCCAGGACAATTGCATGTCATAATTGAAATGGTCTTCAAGGCTTTCGCCTTCCTCGATATGCCCTTCCGATTGCCAGCGGGCGAGGGTGTCTCCCCAGAAACTTTCAAAAACGCCAATGCGGTCTACGGGCTTACGCGCGAGGAGGTTCGTGGTGCGTTCTATGCCGGTCATGGGTGTCATGGTTGATGTTCCTTTTCTCACGCAAAGGCGCAATACCGCAAAGATGTAAGATTACAATTGGTATCGCCGTCGAATTACAAGTTGAATATTACAATCCAAGAATATCCCGTAGCGCTGCAATCAGCGCGTTGGTTTCTTCTTCTGTGCCGATGGTGATTCGCAGTGCGTTGTCCAGTCCGGGTTGTGCGAAATAGCGGACGAGGATATTGTGCTTGCGCAGTTCAGCGAATAGGGTGGCGGCGTTGGGCGTACCGTTCCAGCGTGCCAGCAGGAAGTTAGCTTGGGAGTCGGGTACGTTGAAGCCCATTTCCTGAAGCGTTTTCCGAAGCCGCGCACGGGTAGCACGCACCTTTTCCTTTTGTTCCAGCATATAGTCGTAGGCCTGCATGGCGGCGAGTCCGGCGGTCTGGCTGAAGGCGTTCATGTTATACGAGTCCTTGATTTTCATGAACTCGTTAATCAGCGCCGGTTGTGCGACGGCCGTGCCAATGCGCACGCCCGCCATGCTGAAGGATTTCGAGAAGGTGCGCATGACAATGACATTCTCAAAACGCGCCGGGAAATCCATGCAGTTGTCATCTGCGAAATCCACATACGCCTCGTCAATTACCACGATGCCGTTAAAGTTGCTGCAGAACCGTTCCACATCCGCGCGGGGTATGGAAACGCCGGTGGGCGCGTTGGGCCGGGTCAGGAAACACAGCCTTGCCTGTTCAGTGTAGAACGAATCCGGCGGCAGCAGGTCGTCGTTCAGTTCCACATAGCGCAGGCTACACCCATGCAGCCGGCACAGCACCTCATACAGCGTGTAGGTGGGGTACACGGCAAGGACATCGTCACCAGGATCCACAAAACCGCGCAGCACCATAGCGAGCAGTTCGTCCATACCGTTGCCAATGACGATCCAGTCGGCGCCGGGCACGCCATAGCGTTTGGCGCAAGCGTTACGCAGTGCATCCGACGTGGGGTTGGGATATTTGCGCAGTGCGTCGTCACCCATATTGCGGATGGCGTCCAGCACTTGCGGCGATGGGGGATAGGGGTTTTCGTTGGTGTTCAGTTTGATGATGTCTGCGCCCTTGGGCTGTTCGCCGGGCGTGTAGCCTTCCACATCGTTCAATAATGTTCTGCCATAAGGGGTCATGATCGCACATCCTTCACACGCACGGTGACTGATTCCGCGTGGGCTTCAAGCCCTTCGAGGGTGGCCATCGCTTCAATGTCGTGGGCGTCGCGCATCAGCCGCTCCCGCGAATAGAACATGACATTCGTTACTTTCCGAAAATCCTCCGCTGACAACGGCGAACTATAGCGGGCGCGCCGCATGGTGGGCAGGATATGGTTCGGCCCTGCGTAGTAATCGCCCACGGCTACCGGCGTCATGGCGCCCAGCATAATCGCGCCTGCATTGATAATCTTGTCCGCAATCTGCTGTGCATATTCTGTCTGTATGCTCAAGTGTTCCGGCGCCACAAAGTTGGTTAGCGCAATGGCCGCGTCCATGTCCGGTACGATAAATATAGCCCCGAACCGATCCAGCGATTTCTCTATGATAGCGGCGCGCTTCATCAGAGGCGCACGTTCGTTCAGTCTGTTGAGGGTTGCATCGGCCAGTTCTCTGGAAGGGGTGAATAACAGGCACATGGCGTCTTCATCATGCTCCGCCTGGGCAAGCATTTCTGCTGCCACATGCACCGGGTTCGCTTTCTTATCCGCTATCACCGCCACTTCGGAAGGGCCCGCCTCGCTGTCAATGTCCACCGCGCCGCGTACCATCGCCTTTGCCGCGGTGACATAGGCGTTGCCGGGACCTGTAATCTTCACAACAGCGGGGACGCTTTCCGTGCCATAGGCGAGGGCTGCCACTGCCTGTGCGCCGCCGACGCGGAATACGCGGGTTGCCCCGGCCAGTTTCGCCGCTGCCACCACCGCCGGATGTATGGAACCTTCATAACTCGGCGGCGATACCATCACGATTTCCTTCACACCTGCAACCCGTGCGGGCACGATGTTCATGAGTACGGACGACGGGTAGAACGCCTTGCCGCCGGGCACATATACCCCGGCGCTTTCGATGGGGGTGACCCGCTGCCCGTACATGGAGCCGTCCGCCGCGCTTTCCTCCCACGATTCGCGGAGGTTGCGGGAATGAAACAGGCGGATATTTTCCTGTGCCCGTTCCAGCATGGCGATGACATGCTTGGGCGCCAGGTTCGCTGCTTTCTCAATTTCGGCCTTTGTCAATTCAAACTGCGAAGGGGTCAACGCCACGCCGTCAAAACGCTCTGTATATTCCGACAGCGCTGCGTCGCCCCGGTCGCGCACGGCGTCCACAATCTCGCGCACCGACGCTTCCCGGGAATTTTCAGTGCTGTCGGAAGTGTTGCGGCTGGCGCAGTTCTCCAGAAAGGCGCGTGCCTCTTTCATGTCATCGGGTGTTGTTAATTCGAATATTTTCATGACTATCCAATCAATTTATCAGAGTGGCACCGTATGTTGTTCACGCATTAGCGTGCGGAATTTCAGGAACAAAATACATTGGTAAAACGCTTCTCCTCTGAAAGAAGTTTATGTTCGTACACGTTCAATTTCCGCGCCGAGGGCGGAAAGACGTTCTTCAATGCGTTCATAACCGCGGTCAATATGGTACACGCGCTGCACGGCGGTTTCGCCGCGTTCTGCCATGAGTCCTGCAATGACCAGTGCGGCGCTTGCGCGCAGGTCGCTGGCCATGACGGGTGCGCCCATGAGATGGGGTACGCCGCGCACAACGGCGGTGTTGCCGTCCAGGTCTATGTCTGCGCCCATGCGGTGCAATTCGGCTACCTGCATGAACCGGTTCTCAAACACCGTTTCCTTAATGACGCTGGTGCCTTCGGCGCATGCGAGCATGGTCATCATCTGCGCCTGCAGGTCTGTCGGAAATCCTGGGTAGGGGCGTGTGGAAAAATCCACCGCCTTCAGGCCGTTCGGCGCCGCAATGCGTATCTTGCCTTCGCTGACTTCAACCGTTGCGCCTGCTTCGTGCAGTTTATCGAGAAACATGGGTAGATGGTTCGCATTGGCGTCTAGTACGGTGACATCGCCGTGTGTGGCCGCGCCTGCGATGAGGAATGTTCCTGCCTCAATGCGGTCGGCAATCACTTCATGCTCCACGCCGTCCAGACTGTCCACACCAACTACAGTGATCATGTCCGATCCTGCGCCGGAAATTTGCGCGCCCATGGCGTTCAGAAACGCAGCCAGGTTTTCGATTTCCGGTTCGCGGGCCACATTGGTCAGGCGCGTCAGCCCCTTTGCGCGACATGCAGCCATCATCAGGGTTTCCGTCGCGCCTACGCTGGGAAAATCGAGGGCGTAAGAGGCGCCAACGAGTTCGCCCTCAGCGACCACGTACCCTTCGTCCAGTTCAATTTTGCACCCCAGCGCTTCCAGTCCCTTGAGGTGGATGTCCACGGGACGGGTGCCGATGGCGCAGCCGCCCGGCAGGGACACGCGGGCCTTGCCGAACCGTGCAATCAACGGGCCCAGCACGAAGAAGGACGCACGCATTTTGCGCACCAGCTCATAGGGGGCCAGCGGGCATTCAATCCCCGTGGTGTCCAGGGTCATGTAGCGTCCTGTGAAATCAATCTTGGTGCCCATGAATGACAGCAATTTGTCCATGCTGAAAATGTCGTGCAGGCAGGGGACATTATGGAGAACACATGGTTTTTCCGCCAGGATGGCCGCCGCCATCAGCGGCAGCGCGGCGTTCTTCGCGCCACGGACATGAATCGTCCCTTTAAGGGGATTGCCACCGCGTATTAGAATTTTATCCATAACGTCGTTTCCCTATGTTCCCTTTTATTGAATGTCTGTCATCTACTATACCAATAACGTGTAGGGTGGGTGAAGCGAAGCGCAACCCACCATGTGCGTCGAAAGACAACCTGCAAAAAAACAAAGCCCAAAGCGGAATACGCCTTGGGCTGAAAATCCACGCAAACAAAAATATTACTCTGCCGGTGCCTCAGTCGCTTCCGCTGGTGCTTCTTCAACAACAGGCTCTTCCACCGGGGCTTCAACTGCTGGTGCTTCAGCGGGTGCTTCTTCAACAACAGGCGCTTCCACCGGGGCTTCAACTGCTGGTGCTTCAGCGGGTGCTTCTTCAACAACAGG